>JALOMN010000144.1 GCA_025455445.1 Cyclobacteriaceae bacterium | reverse complement strand
ATACAGCCGTATAACTGCTTTCCAATTCATTCAATGCTGCAGCCTGCTCGGTTTTTTCAACTTTCTTTCTCAAGGTCTGATTGTGAAATACCGGAGGTTGATTGAAGAGATAAAACACGAACACCAGCACACCAATAAACAGGATTACAAACTGCATAGGTATTTTCAGCAATCCATTAAATATCAAACCCATCCGGCTTTCTGTAAGAGACTTGCCACCCAGGTAGCGCGAAACCTGCGATTGGTCTGTGCCAAAGTATGAAAGAAATAAAAACGTGGAAGCAAACAATCCCGACCAGATATTGAAGCGGTCGCTCAGGCTAAAATCTGTAGTAACAATATTGAGTTTACCGAGCTCACCA
Organism: Cyclobacteriaceae bacterium; assembly: GCA_025455445.1. Classification (GTDB taxonomy): domain Bacteria; phylum Bacteroidota; class Bacteroidia; order Cytophagales; family Cyclobacteriaceae; genus ELB16-189. The sequence goes on along the minus strand of JALOMN010000144.1, from coordinate 5,087 downwards.
GCCAGTTGCACAGTTTCTCCGAAAGTTACATGTTCTGGCAACATGCTATAGGCCAGGTAGCCTGCCAATATCATTCCTCCCATTACTACACCGAGTTGCTGGCGTTGCGTAAGACTTACTGCATTGGTGCCGCCAGACACGGTATAAATTATCACCAGTATACCGATGAGTATAGTGGTGAAAACAATATTCCATCCTAAGATAGTTGACAATACAATGGATGGTGCAAATAGTGTAATTCCGGCTGACAAGCCGCGTAGAATTAAAAACAATCCGGCTGCGAGCGTTCGGGTTTTAAGGTCGAAACGACTTTCAAGATATTCATAGGCTGTATACACTTTCAACCTATAATAAATGGGCACCATGGTAACCGAAATGATGACCATGGCAAGTGGCAATCCAAAATAAAATTGTATGAAACGCATTCCGTCTTCCATCGCCTGACCGGGTGTGGAAAGAAATGTGATCGCACTCGCCTGTGTGGCCATTATGGAGATGCCGATCATCCACCATTTCATTTTGCTGTCACCCTTCAGATAGGTTTCAATATTTTTAGCTCCGCGTGTTTTTAGCGTGCCATACGTGACGATGAAAATCAGCGTACCAAATAAGATAATCCAATCGAGCGTGTTCATGAAAACCTGATGGTTAGCCACGTAAATAAAATTACCTGCAGGGTCATCGCGCCAAGCACTACCCAGTACCAGCCCGACCATGAATTAAATAAAGGAGGCTTTTGATCTTCGCTCATCTTTTTTTTGTTTTCACTTTCGTGGGAACCGGGCCCTTAACTTTACTCAATGAAACAAGATTAGCAAACAGTTTATACGCACCGATAACTCCTTCGGGCAACTCACGGAAGAATGACAAGCCTGTATATACATAATGTCCTTCTCCGTATTTTGCTATCAACAAACTTCCATTTCTGTCAGGCTCACCAGTATCATGCATGGATAATAATGCATCGTATTGCGCATCCCATGTTGAAGGAAAATACAATCCCCGCTCTTGCACCCAGCCTTCAAAATCTTTTGCCGTGATTTTGTTCGGGAAGTTCAGGACAGGATGTTCAGGCTTCAGAATTTTTACTTCACTATCTTCTTCCGTCACGCGATCGCGCGAAAGCGTTAGCGGAAAGGGGGAAAATTTATCACGGTCAATTTCAAGGTCACCATTCGTATTGTATTGCACAATGAGTGTGCCCCCTGATTTGACATAGTTCAATAACTCCGGCATCAGAAAACGGATACGCTCGTTGGTATTCAATGCACGCACACCTAATACCACTGCATCCACTCTTTTAAGATTGCTGGCCGTGACTTCTTCGTTTTTCATTTCCCACACTTCGTAACCCAGGTTTCGAAGGCTGCCCGGAATTTCATCACCGGCACCGCGGATGTAACCAATAGAAGAGCCTTCCTTTTTCAGATTTACACGCACTGCCTTTGCCTGCGAGGGAGGTAAAAGTGTTTGTGTTGGAATATGATCGTATTGAATTGTAAGGAGCGAATTCGAAAACTGCTGACCTTGTGAACTGGCAATGGCATTGATATAACCATCAAACTCCTGACTACCCGGATAAACCATAAATTGAAATGTCTGCTCTTCGCCTTGTGCCTTCATTTCAAAAGGATGCATGGCAGGTTCTGCTCTCCAACCTGCAGGCAACGCGAGTGTAAGCTCACCCTTGCGGGATTTACGGGTGGCAGACTTTACCAACACACTTACTGAACGCGGAGCATTATCACCAAACAGGTAAACAGGCTGAGTGAAGTTTATAAAGAGATCGGGCACCACTTCAAAAGGTCGCGACAGTTCACCTTTCACAGGATCAGTCCATTTGTAGATAAGCGGAATAGACAACCGTAACTCCTCACCTTGCACGTTTATTTTTGCCCGGATAACGATTGCCGGATCATTCTCTGGCTTACCAATCAGACTTTTATCATTCACCGTAAACAACCCTTGTGTATGCTTTTCTTTCAACCAATAAGGTGATGAATATGGTTTGTCATTGCGTATAAGGCGGTTAGTTTTAAATGTAATAAGCTGATTGCTCTTCAGCGGAAGCGAAAAGGTAGAATCATAATTGAGATCGGCCGAACTAAGTTGTTGGAACGATACCTCTATGCCCGATCGATTGATTAACTCAAAATTAATTGTAACCATTTGACCAGGTGAAGCCCAATAGAAATTGGCCACGGCATCGGCATATAAGCCAAGGCAATCTTTTATTAACTGTTCTGTTTCTTTCAACTTACGTGATCGCCATACAGAGTTTTCAAGTGCTGCAATCTGCGTGCGAATCTGCAATAACAGTGGCACAGAAGCCGATGGGTTTTCTTCATTATACTCTTTAATTGCCTTCTCTACCAGGGGTTGTATTTTTTCACCACCGTTTACTCTGGTCCATGAAGTGTTAATATTTTCCATGATATCCTTCTGCGCTCTATCACCTTTCACAAATTCAAAGAACTCAAGCGCATCGCCTCTTCGGCCCGGTGAGCCAAAGCCCTGGCTCTTATGCTGCGTGCGACTCTCAGCAGCAATCTCTGAATAGGATTTGCCCAGCAACGTATTGTAAGTACCCACATTCATCGATACAATACCAGGTGTATTTTCATTGATGGTAGTATTCCACCATCGGCCGGTATTGGTGTAGAGTGCACTCACTTTCCAGGTACCAAATTCTTTTACCTGATCGGGAAATACACTGGCGTCATTACAAATATCAAAAGCTTCCTGTGCTAAAATTGCAGACGAAGTATGATGGCCATGGCCGGCACGTTCATCAGGCGGAAAGCGAGTAAGAATAACGTCTGGTTTAAATTCACGTATCACGCGCACTACATCAGAAAGAATTTCTTCCTTATTCCAGATTTTAAGAGTCTCCTGGTAATTTTTTGAAAACCCAAAATCATTGGCTCTTGTAAAGTATTGTTCTCCCCCGTCAATTCTGCGCGCAGCCAGCAATTCTTGTGTACGGATAAGTCCCAACAAATCGCGTATTTCAGGACCGATCAGGTTCTGACCACCATCTCCGCGCGTCATTGATAAATAGGCAGTAGTAGCCAGTTTATCATTTGCGAGGTAAGCGATGGCCCTTGTATTTTCATCATCGGGGTGAGCTGCCACATACAACACCGAACCCAATACATTAAGCTTCTTCAGCTTTAGCTTAATTTCAGCTGCTGAGGGCTGATGCTGGGCATATCCGGCAAACGCGATCAAACACAATACTATCCATAAGAAAAAAGTCCGCATACAATTCGCATTAAAAGCGGTAAGTAACAAAAAATAATTTCACTAAGTAAGTACTATCTATGCAGCGGTAAAAGGTGTGTTTAAAACTTTCCTCTCTTCTCTGCATTCACGAGAAAGGTACCATCTTCAAGGATTTCCATGTAGATGCGACTCACTGGTTTTTTTGAATCGCTAAAGATTGTGAGGGTATAGTTGTTCGGAGTGATTTGGTCCTTTACATCATCAATAAATCCAATATCCAGCGTGAGCATGGTGCCTACGGTGGCTTTACGACTAAACAGCAATCTTCCATTTGAATCGGTCATCCGCAACTTAAGTTCTTCGCTACTAAGCTTTAACAACTTAATGTTGATCTTCAGGTATGGCAGCGGTCCGGAGATGGCTTTGCGATTGCGTTCGTCAGTCGCTTCGCTGTAATCAACGCGGGTGCGGTCAATGGCTGGGCGCTCTTCAAATTTATAATCAATGGTGATCTCATACTCATCAGATGCCTTGTACGGTACATCCTGCACTAGTAAACACAGGGGAAAGAGAAGAATTATCAGTGCTTTAATCATTTCAGAATTAACAGTTTATACCAAATTGTTTCAAGTTATAAATACACATACACATTCACAACTTAGTGCAACTATATTCACGCAAACCCTTATCAGTATTGCGTTTTCAGAAATTACTAAATTGTAAATATCATGCCCAAAAAATTTGTTAGATGTAAAAACAATCTATATTTGCCTCCCAGTTATTAACCTTATTCAACAAACAATTATGAACAAAGCTGAATTAGTTAGCAAGATTGCCGATGACGCAGGAATCACTAAAGTACAAGCAGGTGCTGCCCTTACTTCTTTCATGGAAGCAGTTACCAAAACCCTGAAGTCAGGCAACAAACTTATCCTCGTAGGATTCGGAACTTTCTCTGTATCTAAGCGTGCTGCCCGTAAAGGCAGAAACCCTCAGACAGGTGAAACCATTAAGATCAAGGCTAAGAAACTGGCACGCTTCAAAGCAAGCAAAGAATTGTCAGGCAAGCTTTAATCAAAGCACTTTAATCTGCTTGATCAGATTATTGAAAAAAAAGGAAGCATTCGTGCTTCCTTTTTTTATTACCCTTTACAGATAAAAATCAATATTTAGGTTTGGGCTTCTTCGGAGGTTTGGGTGCCTTTTGTTTGCGGGCCTTCTTATCAGCTTTGTTGGCACGTTTCACTTTTTTAGAGACATCCGCACTTCGACCACCATCTTTACGTTTGGCATTTTGTTGTACCATACGCTGTTCCTGTGTCATTCTTGTTTCGTCTTGCTTATAGGGCTTGCTGCTTTGCGCGCTTGCCGCCAGTACAACACCAAACACCATCAAAATCAGTATCACTGTTCGTTTCATAATTCAAGATATTCATTCAACTCAACACGAAGATACATCATTTCGAATAATCAAGTAAATATCAGGTAAACTAACACCAGTAAAGTTAAAGCAAGTGATATTGAATACTGGCTGCCGCCATGTTGGCTTTCTTTCTGGCCTCTTCAATAGAATCTGCCCGCGCCAGACACACACCCATTCTTCGTTCACCATGCACTTCAGGCTTGCCAAACAACCGAAGTTGGGTATCTGGCTCTGATAAAGCCTGTTCCATGCCAGTAAATGCTATGTTCTGTGAATCACCTTTAACCAATATAACCGAAGATGCAGAAGGACCAAATTGTCTGATCACAGGAATTGGCAATCCTAAAATTGCTCTTACATGCAAGGCGAATTCTGTTAAGTCTTGTGATATCATCGTAACCATGCCGGTGTCGTGCGGCCGTGGGGAAACTTCACTGAA
>JALOMN010000143.1 GCA_025455445.1 Cyclobacteriaceae bacterium | reverse complement strand
CGTGCCTGGTCTGCGGTTAGTTTAGAGATACCTTCCAGAATGGCAACTTTCTGTGCATTGAATTTGTCAAGTTCTTCTTTCCGTTTTTTTACTAATTCATGCTGGTGTGCAAGGCTTTGTCTTTCTTCATCCAGTTCACCTTCCTTGCGTTTCAGCGTTTCCATCTCTTTAGATAGCTGAGCTTCGCGTTGTTTGATTTTTTGTTCGTTGTTGATAATCTGATTCTTCTTGCGATTAGCCTCTTCTTCAAACTCCTGCTTCATTTTCAGCAGTTTTTCTTTGGCTTCCAGAATTTTATCTTTCTTTAATGTTTCAGCCTGCAGCTCAGCTTCTTTAATAATCAGCTTTGCTTTTTCCTGGTTGGTAGATAAATTTTTCTTTTGCTTTCTCTTATAGAGATAGTTTCCGAATAATAGTCCAATCAGTATCGCGGGGATAATGGCTATCAGAATTGGTATGACAATGCTGCTAGCTCCGGGTGTTACAAGTTCCATGATAGGTACATTTATAGTTTAAAAATACCCAGAGAGCCACTCGGCTGCTAACAGAAGAAAAAGTAAAAGGGGAAGTGATTAAAGAGCCTGGGAAACAAGTTGATTCAGGTGATTTACCTTTTCAACTACGGTTTGGTCTATTACCTGCAGATTTTCATCTTCTGCGATTTTGTCCACCAAACAATCAAATGCAACCATTGCCAGAAGGTCTTGCTTATCGTCAATTCCAAACTGGTCACGGTAATACTTTATTTTCTCATTGATGAGTTTACCTGCCGCGCGCACCTTCTCTTCATCTTTGCGCTTTACCTTCATGGGGTATTCGCGGTCGGCAATCTTTATTCTTACGGATAACTCCTCCATCAATTTTACCGGGTTATTTGCTCAAAAAAGCAATGCATTTATCGATTTCTCGTATATACTCGTCCACTTTCCTTTTCAACTCTGAAGTACTTCCGTCTTCCGGGTTAATATGGTCTACAATTTTAGTGATTTTAATCTGATTTTTAAAATGAACCAATTGCTCGTCCCTTCGCCTGATGTCGGTCTTAAGTTCGTGATTCTCAAGTTTCAAACTCTTGAGTTCATCTTTAAGTGATTTATGCTCGTTCAGCAATACTAACACTTTCCTTTCCAGGCCACTGAGGCTTGATTTTAATGCTTCCTGGTCCATTCGATATTGTTTAGGTTCACTGGTGAGATGATTTTCATTCCATTCTGATTATCCATCCTGTTCTTGGTTTCAACCAACCAGTGTCTGATACTATTTTCTAATTAAGGCTCCCATTTTCTGTTCAAACGCGCCCATTAATTTCGTCATCACCTTTTCAATCTCCTCGTCTGTCAGCGTTTTGTTCTCATCTAATAAAACAAACCCCAGTGCATAGGCTTTTTTTCCTGGTGGAATTTTATCGCCTTCATATACATCAAACGCGATAATCTCTCTTATCAGACGTTTTTCAGTTGCAAGAACCAGTTCTCTAATCTCACTAAATGCAACTTGTTTGTCAAGCACCAGTGATAAATCTCTTCTTACTTCCGGAAACTTCGGCACTTCCTGCACAACGAACTTAGGATTTGCAGACCTGAAAAGCAAGGCGGTACTTAAGTCTGCATAAAATATTTCCTGCTTGATACCAAAATCCTTTACAAGGGCCGATTTTACTTTCCCAAGTTTGCCGATTTCTTTAGTTCCCTTTACCAGACGTATACCGTATTCAAACAAAGCATCATTTAGTTTTTCCTGCTTGATGTTTTCAATGGAAGATCGCTCAAGTATGTGCGAAACTTGTTGAGCCAAATCAAAATAATCAACAGGCTTGGGTTGGTGTTGCCAGTTTTCGCTCTCATAATTACCTGTGAGATAAAGTGCCACACGCTCTTCTTCACCATATCGGGTTGACACCACAGCTGTTTCTTGTTGCTCTTTATTTTTCCAATAGATTTTTCCGAATTCAAAAAGCTTCAGGTCCTTTTGTTTGCGATTAATATTATAGGCGCATACTTCAAGGCCGGTAAAGAGCATCGTTTGTCTTAAAATTCCCTGTTCTTCACTAAGCTTATTCACTATCTCTATTGCATCGCCATTAAATTTCAAATCATGTTTTTGTTGATAGGCTGCATTGGTTAGCGAGTTGGTTACTATTTCATAATATCCATTGCCGGTGAGCAGTCCAGCTAAAGTGCGCTTATATTTATTGATGTCCTTTTCCGGGAATTCAGCGAGATAGTCCGTTCCTGCAATTTCAGAAAGCTCAATATTGTTAAATCCATAAATACGTAAAATCTCTTCTGCTATATCGGCTTCCTGTATCACATCTACACGGTAGGGTGGCACTGAAACAGTGAAGCTCTCTGGTTTTTTATCGGTAACTGAAATTTCAAGTCCTTCAAGGATAGAAAAGATTTCTTCGCGTGGAATTTTCTTTCCAATCAAGCGGTCGATGTTTTTATCTTTTACTTCGAAGGTTCTGTTTTCAATCTTTTTAGGATAGATATCTACTACTTCCGAAGAGATTGTGCCACCGGCAATTTCTTTAATCAACAGCGCAGCGCGTTTGAGCGCATATACGGTCATATTAGGATCGGTGCCACGCTCGAAACGGAAAGAGGCATCGGTCTTCAACTGATGGAACATTCCGGTTTTGCGCACATAGTCAGGCGAGAAACAAGCGCTTTCAAGAAAAATGTGTTTCGTTTTATTTGAAATGCCCGAACGAATGCCCCCAAACACACCTGCAATGCACATCGGTTCTTCTGTGTTGCAAATCATCAGGTCAGTAGATGCCAGTGTGCGCTCTTTGTCATCCAGTGTTTTAAATTTAGTACCGGCCGGGAGTGTTTTTACAATTACTTTTTTGCCTGCAATTTCATCGGCATCAAATGCATGCAGCGGCTGCCCGGTTTCGTGCAACACAAAGTTTGTAATATCCACAATGTTGTTGATGGGAGTAAGGCCAATTGACTTAAGTCGGTTTTTCAGCCACGCGGGTGATTCGCTGATAGTTACATCTGAAATAGTGACACCTGAATAGCGAGGGCAAGCATCACTTAGTGCAACTTCTACCGGTATGGTGAGTGAAGTATTGTCTGCTTTAAATGTATCTACTGCAGGAAGTTTCAACGTCCGGTTCTTGGCTGCTTTGATATCTCTTGCCACACCGATGTGCGAAGCGGCATCTGCGCGATTGGGTGTCAATCCAATCTCTAATGTATAATCACTTTCAATTTTATAGTAAGTGGCTGCCGGAGTTCCATTTGCTAACTGTGTTTCTAATACAATAATTCCATCATGACTTTCACCTAAACCAATTTCATCTTCCGCACAGATCATTCCCTCTGATTGTTCACCACGAATCTTAGCAGATTTGATTACGAAAGAATCTCCTTTGGCAGGGTAGAGTGTTGTGCCAACGGTAGCTACAACAACCTTTTGACCTGCGGCAACATTGGAAGCACCGCATACAATTTGCAATGATCTTTCTCCACCCACATCCACTGTGGTAACAGAAAGTTTGTCTGCATTGGGATGCCGGGAACAAGTCAACACTTCACCAATCACTAAACCCTGCAATCCTCCTTTAATAGTTTCAAAGGGTTCTACACTTTCTACTTCAAGGCCTGTGGAGGTAAGCACTTTCCCGATGTCTTCGGCTGATTCGGGTATATCGATGTATTGTTTTAACCAGTTGTATGAAATCTTCATGGTAAGAAAAATCAGGACGCCAAAAATAAGCGTTTATTGAGTGATTTCTAAACGAACAGCAAAGTGGATATAATTAGGCTATGGTTGATAACTTTTTTCTCCTGCCCTGATTGCAATCTTCAGGATGTTTTCACGCGGTGGTAAAGGACAGGTATAGCTATCGGTATATGCGCAATAAGGATTATATGCCAGGTTAAAATCAAGTACCACGGAGGTTGCAGCAGCAACTTTTTTCAAATCCAGATAGCGACCGGCACCATAGGTTTCATTTCCGCTGGTTTCATCGGCAAAGGCCAGAAAAAGTTTGCCCCGTTGTGGCCCCGTTTCCATTACTTCTAATATCAGAAGCTTGTTTTTTGAACCATTCAAATCAAAAATAGCGTGCGCGTATTCAAGGTATTTTTGTTCTTTGCCATCGCTGGTGCCTATTATCACTACTTTCTTTTTTTCAATTGGTTCCAGTTTGGCTTTTACACGATAGGCTTCATCTACATCAAAATATTTCAATCCTTCAAAAGTGAGTTCATCTTTTTTAAACGGTGAACCCTCATTCGATTTCATAAATTCATCCCGGTCAGCGCGTTCGTTCAGAACAGAGGTCACATAATTTTCTGAAGAATCACCATTTTGTATGGAAAACATGACCAGCGCAACCATTGCCACCACACCCACCAGCACGTATAGAATGGACCGTTTCATCTAGTTCAAACCCTGATTGTCAATTTTTGTGGGTGCACTCACAAACAAATACTTATTTCGGTTTTCCCAATAGGCTATAGAATCGGCATGCTTTGAGTATTGCATAAAAAATTTGGGGATGGCCTGATCAGGTAAATTACCAGCCGAGTTGGTAAGTATGCAGATGGCTAATTTGTTTTTTCTATCAATGGCTACTTCACTACGATAGCCATTTACATAACCACCATGATATTCGATTGTATCATTTTTGAATGTAAGCACGCGCCATCCTAATGCATAATAAGAAGCTTTAGGTCTTTGCCATTGCCAGAAGTTTCTGTTTTTTGAAATAGCACGCACCTGTGGTTCGAATATTTGATTTAATGTTTGATCATTCAATACATCCTGATCATTGCCCAGCAGGGCTTTTAACCAAAGTGCCATGTCTGCGATACTCGCATTTACACCACCGGCAGGCGCTACATCATAATAGGTATCAGATACAGGCACCGATACCCATCGTGATCGTGATAATAAATGTGGCAATGCTTTATTGTTGTTATTCATCATGGATTGAAAAGAAGCAGAGCTGTTCTTCATTCTTAAAGGACCAAAAAGTTTTTCTTTAAGCATCTCTTCAAATGAATGGTTGGTGGCTGTTTCAATCACCTTACCAATTACACTGTATCCCACATTTTGATAGCTATAGACTTTACCCGGTTCACCATTCAAATCCAGATAGCGTAACTCCTTTAATAATGTATCAAGAGGTGCACGTTCTTCAATCATGTTGGTGAATGCATGATAGGGCAGCCCCATGGTATGAGATAATACATGCCGCAAGGTTAATTTTTGAGTATAGTCTTTCGACTTCAAAGCAAAGTCGGGCAGATATTTAATCACGGGGTCGTCCCAGTCCACAACATGATCATTTACTAACGTGCCCGTAAGCACAGATGCAAAGCATTTGGAAACAGAACCTAACCTGAATACAGTGTTGGTATTTATTGAATCTGGTTTTCCAACCTGTTTCAAGCCGAAGCCTTTGAGGAAGATAATCGATGAGTCTTTTACGAT
>JALOMN010000142.1 GCA_025455445.1 Cyclobacteriaceae bacterium | reverse complement strand
ACTCTTTACCCCCGGTGGAACCAATCGTTTAATTTCAACAAGGTAAAACTGACCCTCCAATTCCAACTCGTGCAAACCGATTGTCCATGTAATGCGATCAATTACTTTGCTGTCTTTTCGTTCATAAGTGCGATAAGGTTGAATTGACTTAAACTTTTTCAAATCTGCATTTGATAAAGAATCTCCTGCATTTACTTTATTGATTGTGCTTTCAATAACACTTTTATCAGTAGCAGTAAAAATACGCGCTTCCACTCGGTCGCCTTATTCCATACTTCAGATTCCATGATATCGAACAATAAAATGCCTTCGCGGTATTCATTCAGGGTAAACTTAAATTCGGGATGTTCACGTTCCAGCCTTTCATTTTCTGCTATCATGATATTATCTTCTACAAAAGCATCATAAAGTTGCTGCATATATGCCAGCGGTGCCTGCGAAACTTTAGTTTGATTTGTATTTATATAGTTGATGAAATCTGCAACGGATATCTTTCTGTTTTCTACTGAAAATAGTTGCTGAGATTTTAACTCTGCCGTGCCCTTATAACTCCAGGTGCCCTTAGTAAGCGAAGTATCGACCAAGGCAAATACTTTTTCCTTTACCTCAGGTACTTCTGTGAAATGATATTCTTTTCTTCGCTTTTCACTTAATTCCTTTTTTGACAGTTGCAGTCGTTCATCACGGCCAAGTCTTCGCTTTAAAGAGGCTTCCATTTCATTGTAAGGCAATAAAGGAATTTTTCTTTCAAGGCGAATGATATGCCATCCGATGTTTGACTCAAAGGGATCAGAAATTTCTCCTGGCTTTTGCATGGCAAATGCTCTTGACTCAAACTCCGGAACTGATGCCAGCGCGCCAACACCAAAAGGACGAAGTCTTCCTCCGCTATTTTTGGTTCCAGTGTCTTCTGAGTATTCTTTACAGACTTCATCCCAATTGCGGCCCGCTCTCAGCTGATCATAAATTTCAAAGATTTTGTTCTTTACATTCTTATCATCAGGCGAAGCACCACGTAATAAAATATGCGACACCTCCACTTCACCGCGCGCAGGCTTGCGATCAAATACTTTGATAAGATGATATCCAAATTGAGTTCTGATAATAGGCGAAAGGTCACCGGTTTTAGTATTATATGCTGCATCTTCAAACTGATATACCATTTGCAATGCTGTAAAATAACCCAGGTTGCCATAATTATATTTTGCGGATGGATCTTCCGAAACTTCAGCGGCCACTTTTTCAAAATCCTCACCGGCCAGTATCCGGCTGCGAATACTTACGATTTTATTATAGGCTTTTAAAGTATCAGCCGGAGCATCTTCCGGTTTTGCATTTATCAGAATATGCGAAGCTTTTACTTCTTCTGTAAGTCGCTGATACGTTTGTTTTGCAAGCAGGTCAAGAGCATCAGGTTCGGTGCGATAAGGCTTTTTTAATTCCTCCTGATACGTTTTAAATTCGTTACTAAATTTCGGTGTGGCATCTAAGCCGCGCGAATATGCCTCGGCTATCTTCAGCTTAAAGTTGATTAGCAACTGAAGGTATTCTTCTACGGCCTCTTGACTGGCGGCTTCATTTTTATTAAAAGCATTCTTTTTATAAAGCCTGGTGAATTCATCGGTTGATACCGGCTTGCCCTTGACTGTAAAAAGAGTTGCCTCCTTTTTCCGCAACTTAAGTTGTGCCAACACCGGTGCCGAAGCAACCAATAAAACCAATAATACCGCGAACAAACGCATCATGCTGTGAATAACCATTTTAGGGAGTGCAAAATTATAACTTTTATGCAGGAGTGCTAGCAATACACTATGATAGAAAATTGTGCCTGAATTGGCTATAATTTGATGTCTTTCGTAAGTCGACAGACATTTCTATCGTTCCTGCGCAAATACTCTACATTATCCATGATTGCTTTCACTAATCGGATGCCAAGGCCGCCTTTGCGCTTTTGATGCACCAGGTTATCAATCTCTGGTTCATGAAATTGATTGATGTCAAATACAGAACCATCATCTACTATTTCAAAAATTATTTTGCCACGAGCAGGCACGTCTATATGTAGTTCTAACAGATGATCCGGATTGCAATGATGTGCATGAATCATCAGGTTTGAACACATTTCATCCAACGCCAGCACAATGGCACTTAAATCAACCTCTGAAACACCCTCTCCTTTGAGCGAATTCCGCACAAATTCCCGAATGCCTTTCAGGTTGCTAAGACTACACCCTATGTTATACTGATAATTCATTTGCCAAGCTCTTTGCCTCTTCCCTCGTTTCAGTGATATGGAGCAGATCGGCCAATCCCAAAATCTGAAAGGTATTGGCCACCTTTTCCTTCATACCATATATTACCATGGGTATGTTTTTCTCTCTCAATTCTTCTATATACGACATAAACACTCCTAACCCTGCTGAAGAAATATACTCCAATGCTGAGCAGTCAACGAGAATTTTACGAAATCCTTCGCCAACACTACGGGCTATTGCCAGATCCAGTTCAATGGAAGAACTCGCATCAATTTCACCTATTACTGAAATTATGTCTGCTCCATCTTCCTGTATTCGTTTAATATGAACCATGGGTAATTTGTTAAACGGTTAAGATATTTTATTGTTCTGCACTTTCTTTAAACTTAATAGTCATGGATGTATAGTCATCATTTATATCGCGTGTTCCGGAAAACTCATACAACTTGTCGATTACATGTTTTTCTATTTCTTCTGCAGACCGTGTGGTTACTTCTTTCAGCGCATTGGTAAGTCTTTCATATCCAAATTCTTCACCCTTCGCATCTTTCGCTTCAGTGATTCCATCGGTATATAAAAACATAATGTCACCGGGTTGATACGTTAACTCACGTGTTTCAACCAATCGGCCGTATTCTTTATTACGAACCATTCCCAAGGCAGCACCTTTATCTTTTAAATAGGTTGTAGTGCCTGCCGCTGCGTTGTAATACAACACCGGGCAATGCCCCGCCCGGGAATATCGGATTTGCCTGCTTCGTTTATCAATTATGAAAAAAGAAGCTGAAATAAATGAACCTCGTTCCAGGCAAAAAGACAATGCCTTGTTGGCGCGCTCCATAAAATCTTTCGGATCCAGATCATTCTGTGCCAGGCTATGAAATATTCCCTTCATCTGCGACATATGAAAGGCTGCTGAAGTGCCTTTGCCGGAAACATCCGCAATTACAAGCGCTACTTTATTTTCATCAATACGAAGTGTATCATAATAATCACCACCTACTTCATCGGCCGATACTGCAAATGAGGAGATCTCAAAATCAGAATTTTTTTCAAGCGTTTGTGGAAGCAGACTCTTTTGTACTGATTTGGCAATCTTCAACTCCTCTTTATAACGTTCATTCTGAAATGCCTCCTCCATCAACCGGAAGTTTTCAATAGATATTCCCGCCTGGTTGGAAAACGTGGATACAATCCGTGTCATCTCTTTATTGAATCCTTCTGGCAATTCTTTAAGCAATGCCAGCGTGCCGATAGTTTGATTTTTTACGGTTATCGGAAATGCCAATAAGGAGCGGAAGCGCGAGCCCTTTAGCGAAGCTAAATGTTTCGAGAGATTGCGTGTGCGATCACTGCTCTGTTCCAGCGCACCCACTACATGATGATTTTTTAAATGGTCGCGTATTTCGTTTGATTCACGCTCCGTGATGCGATAGGTATAGAGTTTATGTCCATCGTTGGCACTTTGTATATCGAGCCATGCTGCATCCGCAAATACCGTGCTTACTGAACTTTCTAGAAGTATATTATAAACACTTTCTTCGTTTTGTTCAGTTTGAATCGACTGACTGATGCGCTGAAAATTTATCACCTCTTCCAGTTTCTGTTCGAACACAGAAGAAGTTGGCAGATTGAATAATATCACCAGGAAAGAAAAGATACTGTACACCAATACAAAACTTAAAAGTGCCAGGTTAAACACATGACTATTAAAGTCAAAGAAGGTAGATGACTGTGAACTTATCATATCCGATAACCTCACTACTGTATAAATAAAGTAACCCAGGTAGAAGAAAGATAACAGCAACAACAAAATGCACGTCCATTTTTGTTTAAAGTTGAGATAGGCTACCCAGCGCATATTTGCTGATAGCACTACCACCATAAGTCCGATAGCTACCAGCGTAAGTGTTGAAATGGTTTCAGGCAGGATAATATGAAATCCATCATAGATTAGTAAAAATATCAGAGCCACTTCAAATACAGACCAGATGCGGATTAACCATTTTGATTTTTGGTAAAGTATTAAACGCTTCCAGGCAGTAAATGCAGCCAGCAAAAAACTGATAAACAGTGCCAGGTTTATCTGATAAATAAAGTCTGTAAATAAGATATTCGATACAAGAACTGTGTTTCCCAGTAAGGATTCCAACAAACGCAAAACCAAAGACACAACGGTTGCGATCAAGCCGGTAGCGAATACCTTCCAAAGCAAATCGGTAAAGCTCAGGTTTTCGTCTCGCTCGATTTTATATCGATAATAATAGAAAAGGCATACAATAAATAAATCAAGACATACACGGGGCAACCATATCGGCACACCGGGTGGAAGTCCTTTTAGGTCACTATATAAAACGGTAATGTCAGTGAATAGCAATACCACCCAGGCTACGATGGAGCCAAAAAAAGAAAGCCTTAAAATAGTTTTTGCCTTTAACAAAGCCAGTTCGTTATTAATGCATTAATCACAATGATGCAGGTTACAAGTTTAGTGAAAAAGCATCTAACTAACACGGCAGAAATTGAGACTATTTCCTGCTATAGTTCGGTGCTTCGCGCGTAATCGTTACATCATGCGGATGACTTTCATGCACACCGGCCGGAGTAATTTTTACAAATTTTGCAGACTTCAGTTTATCAAGGTTTTTAGCCCCACAATAACCCATGCCTGCTTTTAGTCCTCCTACTAATTGATAGAGCACTTCCGCTGCAGAGCCTTTGTATGGCACGCGGCCTGAGATGCCTTCGGGTACCAATTTCTTTATGTCATCTTCTGCATCCTGGAAGTAACGGTCTTTTGATCCATCGTCCATCGCCTCCAATGAACCCATACCACGATAGGTCTTGAATTTTCGTCCCTCGTAAATTATCATTTCACCGGGTGCTTCATCTGTGCCTGCCAGCAATGAACCTATCATAATACTATCTGCCCCGGCAGCCAATGCTTTTACAATGTCTCCCGAAAAACGAATGCCACCATCGGCTATTACTTTTACCTGCGAGCCTTTAAGTGCTTTGGCCGATTCATATACGGCCGATAGTTGTGGCAACCCTATACCGGCTACAATACGAGTGGTGCAAATACTTCCGGGCCCGACACCCACCTTAACTGCATCAGCACCTGCTTTGGCCAATGCCTTTGCAGCTTCACCAGTGGCTATATTGCCTACTATCAAATTCAGTTCAGGATATTTCTTTCTAACTCTTTTGGCGGCTTCTATCACACCCTTTGAATGTCCATGTGCAGTATCAATGCTTACCACATCTACACCTGAATTCCTGAGGGCTTCAATTCGATCCAACACATCGGCAGTTACTCCCACCGCAGCTCCTACTCGCAAACGACCATATTCATCATGGCATGCATTGGGCTTATTTTTCTTTTTTAAAATGTCCTTGTAGGTTACTAGTCCGGTAAGCTTTCCTTTTTTATTTACGATGGGCAGCTTTTCAATTTTATA
>JALOMN010000003.1 GCA_025455445.1 Cyclobacteriaceae bacterium | reverse complement strand
CCAAATTAACTTCTTGAGTATATCTATGGCTTTTTCCTTTTTACCCTGTTTAATGAGGATATGCGCCAGTGTCTCTGAAATGATATTCTCGTTATAACCGTTATTTTTTTCCGTGAGATCTCCCTGGGGGGGTATAGCCTGATCTGCAACCTTACCTTTTATAGTGGGCTGTGCTTTGATAAATTGCTCTATAATTTCCTGCTGCTCTTGTTGCTTTATAACTTCCGGCTTTGCCTTTTCAATAGCTTTTATTTCGGATTTTTCATCATCGGCTTCAGCAGAATGTTTTTGATTTTTATAGTTTGCTTTTAACGAATTAGATGTCATTCCTTTTTCAAGATTCTTCACTGTTTCTTCAAAAATGTGCATTGAGTTGTGAAGGCTTTCTAAATCATGAATAACTTCTTCATAAATAGATTCTTCGAATGTGTTTTCAGCTTTCGATAATATGTTTTTTGGTTTAGTTCCAATGATTGGTAAAGATGCTGAAATGGTGGGTGAGGCGGATGCCTGTAAGCTTATTTCAATTTCTTCTGTTTGTATGCGAATTTGCGAAGGGGCAGTCATTATGTTTTTAAACACTGCTCTGTCGGTAACACAAATTGCAGCTAAATGCAACTGTTCTTCTTTTTCAATTAATTGATTGTCTTGTGCAGCACGCGCTGCCAAACTGCTAATTACCTGGCTGTAGGGAAATTCTTTTTCTAACAATATAAGTGAGTGAGCCTCTTCTGCAGAAAGGCTTGTATAATTGCTGAGCAGTATGTGAAACTGTTTCTTTTCCAATTTTTGAAAGGAGCGGAAGGTAAATGTAACGTAAATTAATACGCAGCGCAATACTACCAGTTGGCTATTGTAGCATTAAAAATATCGATATAAATCTGTTCGAATATTTTTCTTTCAAGACTTTCGCGCACGGTATTTAAATCTTGGGTATTTGGAAAATCCGCATAAAAACTAAATACACGATCCTTGAAATTGTTCTCAGGTTTAATCGTATCTACATAATTTGCTTTTACCGCAATTGTAAGACGCGTAAGCGCGGCCACATCAGAGGTGTTGCTTGAGCCACCAGAAACTGGCGCAACCTGGCTGATTTGATACACTGAGACCATACCCTCAATTAACAATTCACCATTTTCTTTCACCACTCTCAGGTTAGAATTTTGTTGGTAGTAATCTTTTAGTCTGTTAGTGAATGTTGCACCTAAGTTGGCGGGTCCTAAATCTGTGTTGTTAAAAAACTCTTCAACCTGTATTGATTTTGCATTGGTGGAAGCACCCGTCATGGAATACTTACAGCCTTGCGAAAGCGGCATACTCAAAAAAAGAGCGATAAGTAATAAGAATGAAAATTTATTCTTCAAGCTGATATTCTTTAATTTTTCTATAGAGCGTGCGCTCTGATATACCCAGGTCGCGAGCAGCATATTTTCGCTTATTATTATTTTTGCGCAGTGCGCGCATAATTAATTCTTTTTCTTTTTTAACAATACTGAGAGAATCATCTTCGGCTTCATGCGCCACATCTTCAAATGTTTCCTCTTCTTCGATATTGGCTCCCTCTGATTTGATATTTAAAACAACAGGCTCATGTGCGGGTTTTAAATCTTCTTGCAATCCTTCAAATAAACCTGCGTGATCTTTGATAATCTGAGCTGCCTGCGAAGGATTAGCTGAGCTTTCCAATACAATTTTTTTCAAGTCATTCATGTCTTTTCTCAGATCGAAAAGAATCTTATATAAAATTTCGCGTTCCGTAATATTTTCCAGGTTATGGTCTTTATAAAGCGCAGGAAGATTTGAATCTTTTGGAATGTAATGACTAAGTATCTCGGCTGTAATTTCCTTATTCTCTGATGAAAGTACTGACATTTGCTCTACGAGATTTTTAAGCTGACGAATGTTGCCAGGGAAACGATATTTTAATAAAAGCTCGCGCGCTTCATCGGTAAGTGATATGGGTTTTACCCGATACTTTTCGGCAAAATCGGTAGCAAATTTTCTGAATAATAGCTCAATGTCTTTACCTCGCTCGCGAAGCGGAGGTACATAAATCGGTACTGTACTTAATCGATAATATAAATCTTCTCTGAATTTACCCTGCTCCACTTTTACAAGTAAGTTCACGTTGGTAGCAGCTACCACGCGCACATCTGTTTTTTGTACCTTAGAAGAACCGACTTTAATAAATTCTCCGTTTTCAAGCACACGCAATAAACGGGCTTGCGTGCCGAGCGGCATTTCACCAATTTCATCAAGGAACATGGTGCCCCCATTTGTTACTTCAAAATATCCTTTGCGTGCTTCGTGAGCGCCAGTAAATGATCCTTTTTCATGACCAAATAATTCAGAATCTATCGTGCCTTCAGGAATGGAACCACAGTTGATCGCTATGAACTGCCCGTGCTTACGTGAACTCTGGTAGTGAATAATTTTAGAAAAGGATTCCTTGCCGCTTCCACTTTCGCCAGTGATTAAGACAGACATATCGGTTGGTGCTACCTGCATGGCAACATTCACTGCATTATTAAGTAGTGGTGAATTTCCGATTATGCCATATCGTAATTTTACACTCTGTATTTCAGCATCTGTTATCACCATATTAGTCTACTATTTTTCCGAATAATGTTGCCCCAGTGCACCGTTCTATCAGTATATTGACGTACATTCCTTTAGTTTTATTTTCCTTTGGAAAAATCACCACTTTGTTTTGTGAGTTTCTTCCTTGCAGAAAGTCATCTGATCTGCGCGAAACTCCTTCAATCAATACTTTATAGATTTTGCCAATATCAAATTGATTGCGATAGAGTGCGTGACCAGTTTGTTTCTTAATTATTTCATCTAATCTTCTCTTCTTAACCTCTAATGGGATATCATCCATAAACTTTTTGGCCGCTAACGTGCCTGGTCTTTCAGAATAGTGAAACATGTATGCAAAATCATACTTCACAGCATCCATCAAAGTAAGTGTGTCTATATGTTCTTCTTCTGTTTCGGTGCAAAAACCTGTAATCATATCGGAGGATAAACCACAATCTTCACCCAGCACTTCCCGGATTCGGGTTACCTTATTCAAATACCATTCACGTGAGTATCCCCGATTCATTAATTCCAGAATTCGGCTGTTACCACTCTGCACAGGCAAATGAATATACTTGCAGATGTTCTCGTAGTTAGCCATTGTAAAAAGCACATCATCGGTGATGTCTTTTGGGTGGGAGGTAGAGAAGCGCACGCGTAAATCCGGATTCACCAGTGCAACCATTTCAAGCAGGTTAGCAAAATTCACTACTTTATCTATACCGTTTTTTTCTAATCGTGATTTGTTGTTTTCTTGTTCACTCCATTTATACGAATCAACATTTTGCCCGAGCAGCGTTACTTCGCGAAATCCTCTGTCAAATAAATCTTTTGCTTCGGCTACAATGGAATGTGGGTCGCGGCTTCGTTCACGTCCGCGTGTAAATGGTACTACACAAAACGAACACATATTGTCGCAACCACGCATAATTGAAATGAAGGCTGTAACTCCATTGGAGTTTAACCTTACCGGGCTGATGTCTGCATACGTTTCTTCTCGCGACAAGAATGTATTTACCGCTTTGTCACCTTCATCAACTTGTAAAATTAAATTTGGCAAATCGCGGTAGGCATCAGGGCCGGCTACCAGGTCAACAATTTTTTCTTCTTCCAGCAATTGGGTTTTCAAGCGTTCTGCCATGCAACCCAACACACCTACCATCATTTCAGGCTTCTTCTTTTTTATTGCATTAATCTGCGTTAAGCGATTTCTTACGGTTTGTTCAGCCTTCTCACGTATTGAACATGTATTCAAAAATATTAAATCAGCATCATCAATATTGGAAGTGGTATCAAAACCGGATTTTTGAAGAATGGAGGCCACAATTTCACTATCTGAAAAATTCATCTGACAACCATAACTTTCAATGTATAGTTTTCTGGGCTTGCCGGTGTTCTGGTTTTCAGTTACCTGAAAGGCATTAGTTTCTGTGCTGGAATGGTCAAAAACCTCAATATCCCCGATAATATCCGCCATAATTTTTTTCAAAGTGCAAAATTACGACTTTTATCATAATCGTGACATATTGTCAGATAGATTTGTATTTTTAAATCGAGAATCATGTTGATTTCATAATTATTAAGATTCTATGCTATGTCAATAATAAAATCGGTTAGGGGGTTTACACCAAAATTTGGAGAGAATTGCTTTCTGGCAGACAATGCAGTAGTTATCGGAGAGGTAATTATGGGTAATAATTGTACAGTCTGGTTTAATGCTGTGGTGCGGGGAGATGTAAATTCGATTACAATCGGAGACAACTCTAATATCCAGGACGGTGCCATAATACATGGCACCTATCAGAAATCAAAAACGGTAATAGGGAAGAATGTTTCAATTGCACATAATGCCGTAGTGCATGGTTGCACAGTGGAAGACAATGTATTGATTGGTATGGGGGCTATTATCATGGACGATGCCGTGATAGGAAGTAATTCTGTAATAGCCGCGGGAGCGATAATTTTGCCAAAAACAATAGTGGAACCTGGAAGCATATACGCAGGTGTACCGGCCAAAAGAGTAAAATCGATTGGAGAGGATATGAAAGAGGTAATTCTGCGAACGGCCCGCAACTATCCTATGTATGCCGAATGGTTTAAGCAAGTATAATAACCAGCAGATTGATAAGTAAATTTCAAAAAACGGGTAACTCGTTTTGTTACCACAATGTATAATGTATGAAACACCAAGCCTTGAATAAAAATCACCGTGCAGAAGAACTGAAAGTAAAGATCCAAAAAGCATCAGGTGCTTTTATTTATGATGCAGAAGACGAGCCATCAGACGAATATGCTCATTTTTATTTTTTGGGAAACCACGAAGGCCGGGAAGTGGTTTACGATGCCGTGCTGTATACCCTGCGATTACAACATGAAAGTGAACTTTTTGAAATAGCGGAGCATAAAGCTGCAGAGCAATTTCCGGAGTATAAGAAAATTCAATATGAGGAAGATGAGAATGGAAATTTAAAACCACTCGATGATCTGGAAGAAAGAATTGGCCTTTATATGGCTGAAGTAATGATGGAACTGGAAGAAGAAGGTTCAGTAAAAGTAAAGGAGCATGTTGATATTGATTTGAATAATGAAGTAGGAGTTGGGCTTGATATTGGCCTGAACATAGATAAGCTATCACCCAAAATAATAGAGAGTTTTATCCACGACTTTAACAGGGATCAACTTAAACTGGATGACACCCTATATACTTTCGAAACCCAAACACCTGATAACAAAGACTGAATTCAAAAAAAACCAATGATTTTTTACAAATAGTGGTCTATATTTGCGCCCTTAAATAATTTATACATGAAAAACATTTCTCTTATACTGAATGGTGTATTGCTGGTTGCGGTGGCGGTGTTGTACTACCTGCACTTTGCACCTAAAAATAATGTCGAAGCATCACAAACCGATAGTGCACCTGCAGACCTGAAGATTGCATATATTAACTCCGACACGGTGCTAAAATATTATGACTATTTTAATGTAAACCGTCAGAAACTTGAAGAAAAGGGTAAAAAGATGGATCAGGAGTTCAGAAACCGTGCCCAATCACTTCAAAACGATATCAGTGCCTACCAAAGAAATTTAGGTAGCATGACTATCGGCCAGGCTAAAACGGTAGAAGAAGATTTAGGTAAAAGACAACAAAATCTGCAGTTATATCAGCGCAGCCTTGAGCAGGAAATTATGAATGAACAATCTAAAATGAACGAAGATTTGTATCGTAAAATAACAAGCTTTTTAAAGGACTACGGACAACAAAAGGGTTTGGATGCCGTGTTGAAATACGATCCTACCAGTGACCTGTTGTATGGAGGTGAGGCATTGGATATTACGAAAGATGTAATTAGTGGATTGAATGAATCGTATAAAGCAGAGACTTCACAAACGAAGCCAAAAGCAGATTCGACTAAGACCAAAAAGTAAGCTAATCGATAACAGAAAGCCGGATCAAAAAAGTCCGGCTTTTTTGTTTTCTAGTTTTATATTTTAAATTCAAATCGTGAAAAGTAATGCGCTTAATTTTTTAGGAGTAAAACCAGAAGAACAATCTCAGGTATTGCTCATGTTAGCTACCGGTTTCTTTATCGGAATCTTTATAGCTACGTATCAGGTAACAGCAGAGTCTTTGTTTCTTAATAAACTAAGTGACCAGCTTGACAAAGCCTTTCTTATATCAGGAGTTTTAGGGATTATATCCACCGCAGTTTTTTCATTTCTGCAAAATCGAATAAGATTCATTACGCTTTCAATCATTTCGATGGCACTCATTGTGGTGGCAACGGCTGCCTTGTACTTTAATTATCACTCCACCGACATCGGGGTGCAGTCCACCACATTGTTTTTAATGTATTGTCTTATCGGACCATTAACCGCCATTCTGCTCCTGTGCTATTGGGGTATATTCGGTCGTCTTTTTAATTTCAAGCAATCCAAACGAATTATTGGTTGGATTGATACCGGCCAGCTGATAGCAATTATTTTAGCCAACTTTTTAATTCCGCTCACCGCAAGAATATTTCCTGATACAGCCGATTATTTATGGGTTTGTAACGTGAGTATGGCCGGTGCCTTAGTAAGCTTAATAATTATTTCGGTCAAATTTAATTTAAGCAGGGTAGGTACTGATGCATCGGTGCGTAGCGAAACCAAATTTTCAAAAATATTCAAAGACAGATATGTAGTGTTGCTAAGTATATTTTTGGTAACCTCCATGGTCACTTATGTATTTAACCAATATTCATTTCAGACTTTACTGAACACTCAATACCCGGAACAGCGCGACCTTACAAACTTCCTGGCATTTTTCAACGGAGCAATCTATGCGCTTAGTTTATTGATGCAGATTTTTGTGAATGATAAAATATTATCAACCTATGGAATTCGTATATCCCTTTTCATGTTGCCTGCGGTAATTGCTATTCTTTCAATTGGCTCAATTGTTACTGGCACTACACTTGGTTTCACTTATGAAAATAACAGCACATTTATTTACTTCTTTTTGTTCGTGGCGCTGACAAGATTGTTTAACACGATGCTTCGCGACTCATTGGAGAATCCAATTTATAAATTACTGTTTATACCACTGGACGCACGCTTCCGCTTTAGTATTCAGGCTAAGGTGGAAGGTGTGGTAAATGAGTTTGGGCGATTAATTGCCGGAGCCTTTATTTTTCTTTTTGCTATGATTTCCGGTTTTGATCTTATCTGGATACCAGTG
Source organism: Cyclobacteriaceae bacterium (assembly GCA_025455445.1). Classification (GTDB taxonomy): domain Bacteria; phylum Bacteroidota; class Bacteroidia; order Cytophagales; family Cyclobacteriaceae; genus ELB16-189. Next base: position 9,259 of record JALOMN010000003.1, on the reverse strand, counting down.
ATGGTGATGGGATTATTGCTTATTTATTTTATAGTGATTCGGAATTTATACGCAGAATATAAAGAGAAGATTAAATCAAAGCTTGAAAATACCGGCTCCCAGCAAGATGCCTTAGAAGTTGGATATCAACGGATAATTTCAATGCTAGAAATGAACTTAACGAATCGTGAACCTTCATCATCTATTTTCTCCTATAAGTTACTCGAGAAAATCAAACCCTCGGGTTCAAGTATTTGGATTAATACGTTAATGAAAAGTGCAGATGAAAATACCCGTCAGTTTGCACAAAAAAAGATGAATGAACTGAAGGGGCTTTCCGTATCAGAAAACTATGTGATAAAAGTCAATAAGAGTTTAGTAAAAGACACTACAAAAAATATCTTAACAAAACCTGAAGTTGATTTGATTCTTTTTAGTGGCGGGGAAATACAAAAATTGCGCATACAAAAATTAACCCGCTCTCAGGATGCCAACGACAGACATTATGCAGCAGAACTTCTACTGCATTCTTCGGCCCAGGAAAACATGGCTTTTCTGATTGAGTTACTTAACGACAGCGTGCCCTCGGTAAGAAGAGTGGCTATACAAACCGCATCCAAGAAATATAATGCAGAAGTTATCGTATCTCTGATTGAGAATCTTGCGCATCCTTTGCTCAATAATTCAGCGATGCACGCATTGGAACAAATCGGGCAACCGGCTTTGCCATTATTGGATAACTCATTTTATCGCTCCGGCCAAAGCACTCCAGTAATGATTAGAATCGTTCAATTAATTGGAACTATTGGTGGCGCGCGTGCAAAAGAATATTTATGGAATAAGATTGACTATCCAGATAAGGTTGTTGTTTCACAAGTACTGCTCGCCCTCGGAAAATCGGGCTTTAAGGCAGGTATGAGCCAGGTAAGCCGCATCAAATACGCAATTGAATCAGACATTGCAGATATCTCCTGGAACCTTGCTGCCATCGAGGAGGTGGGCTCTAAAGATAATACAAGGTTAATAAGAAATGCACTGCGTGAAGAGGTACAAAATGATATCGAACATGTGTATATACTGCTGGCCATGTTGTATGATACCCGGTCTATTCAATTAGTGAGAGAAAATATTGAAAGTGGCACGGCAGAAGGTGTTACATATGCGATAGAATTGCTGGATGTATTTCTTTCTGAACAGCTCAAGCAAAGGGTAATTCCTGTGTTGGATGACATCAGCAACTCAGAGAGAATAAACCGGCTCGATATGTTTTATCCACGCATCACCCTCGATGAGCAGTTGGTATTGAAGTTTATAGTTAATCGCGATTTCACGCAAAGTAACCGGTGGACCAAAGCCACAGTGTTGCATCTGATTGGAGAATTGCGTCTGGCAGAATTTACGCTTGACCTCACGGCTCACGTTTATAATCCTGATAAATTGATTCGTGAAACAGCTTCATGGTCGTTGTACCAGATCGACCCGAAGCAATATCAATACCTTGTAAAATTACTCGGTGAGGAGGCAATGAAATCAATTACAGAAAAAATCGATACCTCTGCATCGGGTAAACATGCGGGTATTATGTTATTCGATAAAGTTAAGTTTTTTAACAGGATTGATTTATTCAAGGGTACTCCCGGCCTTACGTTATCTTACCTTGCTGATATATCCCAGACTATTTATTTAAAGGAAAATGAATCCATTAAGATTGATCATACTTGCAATCAATTTTATATAGTCTATGAAGGCAGTGTGGCTAACTACCAAAACGGTAACATCCATAAAAATTATCAAGAAGGCGAATTTATTGGAGAGCAATTCGTGGATTCGGCTATGCTAAATGCTAATCTTATTATGGCAAATCAGGATACCTTATTACTTTGTTTTAATAAAGACCAGTTTTATGAATTAATGGCTGACCAGATAAAATTAGCGGATAAGATTTTGGAATATGTTTGATTTTTTAAGTACATTTCATCAATTTTTTAGGAAGATTTACTATTTTTTAATCTTTATTCATGATTCAAACTTTAATCTGTCTTCAAGTAATGTTTTTTTAGTAGATTGAAGTTTAAGTCTATTATTTAAGTTGGAATGCAAAATTACTCTGTTCAATCACGAGAGAGAAATGAAACACTTTACGAGGATGTAATTGATTTTACGTCTGTAGGTGCTAATCCGTTTCCGGGTTTGCGTTCGTTTTCCATAGATGATACTCATCTGTTTTTTGGTCGTGAAGGCCAGGTAGATGAAATATTGGAAAAACTTCATAATAATCGTTCTGTAACGATTATGGGTTATTCCGGTAGCGGAAAATCCAGTTTGGTGTATTGCGGTTTGATACCCGTATTATATGGCGGGTTTATGACTGACCTGGGGCCCAACTGGAAAATTATCACTGCGCGCCCCGGCAGTTCACCTATCGAAAATCTTGCTAATTCAATCGTTACACATCTCCTGGAAGAAAACAGGATTCAAGCAGAAGATAAGCAAATTCATAAGGCGATCATAAAATCTATCCTCTTAAACAGCAGTGAGGGTTTAATAGAAGTCGCTGATTATCTGCAAGAGAAGGGTGCCACAAATGTGTTGTTTTTCATAGATCAGTTTGAAGAACTTTTTCGTTTTCGCGACTCTGGCGATGCTCAAGCTAGTGACGAGTCAATTCTTTTTGTGAACCTTTTAATCAAAGCTGCCTCACAACGCACCACCCCGGCATTTGTAGCATTGAATATGCGTTCTGATTTTCTGGGTAATTGCTCGACTTTCTTTGGGCTCACTGAAATGATCAACAGCAGCAATTACCTGGTGCCATTGATGACGCGCGAACAGAAGCGCAGAGCAATAGAAGGCCCCGTTGCTGTGGGAGGCGGAAGAATTACTGAGCGCTTAGTAAAAAGGTTGCTGAACGACATAGGGGAAAATCAAGATCAGTTGCCAATCCTTCAGCATGCTCTCATGCGCACTTGGGATTACTGGGTGGCAAACCGTGAACCCGGTGAGCCAATTGATATCAGGCATTACAATGCGATTGGCAAAATCTCACAGGCACTCTCATTGCATGCCAATGAAGCCTATGATGAACTGGACCGATCAGACAAAGAAATTGCGGAAGTGCTTTTCAAAAATATTACAGAGAAAAACTCTGATAGTATGGAAATGCGCAGACCGGGAAAGATTTCTGAAATTGCCGAGTTAGCGCAGGTTTCAGAAGAAAAGGTGATTGAAGTAGTAGAAAAGTTCCGCATGCCCGGTAGATCATTTCTATTACCGGGTGTTCATGTTCCATTGCATCATGATTCAATCATTGAACTGTCGCATGAAAGCCTTATGCGCATTTGGACACGCCTGGCTATTTGGGTGGAAGAGGAGTTTGAATCGGCCCAGATGTATAAGCGTGTTTCCGAAGCCGCAGGAATGTACCAGGTAGGTAAGACTGGCTTGTGGCGACCGCCCGATTTACAACTTGCACTGAATTGGCAGAAAAAACAAAGGCCAACCAGAACATGGGCACAGCGCTATGATATCGCATTCGAGCGAGCCATCGTATTTCTTGATACGAGCCGTGTTGCATATGAAATCGATTTAAAAAACCAGGAGAAACTGCAAACCAGGTTATTGCAGCGCGCACGGGTAACTAATATCATCCTGGCTTTGCTGCTTTTAATTGCTACCGGATTTTTTATTTATGGTTTGTTTCAACGCATCGAAGCAGATAGACAGGCACAACTTGCCATAGAGCAAAGAGATTTAGCAAATGCTGCGAAGAAGGAAGCGGATGAGCAACGTCAGATAGCGGTGGATGCCAAATTAGAAGTGGAAGCAAAAAATGAACTCCTTGAGAAAAACCAAAAGGAACTCATAGTAGCATTGAATGATGTGACTTTGGCGCGTGATGAAGCCAAACGAAATTTAGTGCTGGCCAAACAACAGGAAGCATTGGCAAAGGCTTCTCAAAAGCTCGAAGCTTCAGCAAGAATTGAGGCAGAACGGCAAACCCAAATTGCGCAAGATGCCTATGACGAGGCAAACCGTCTGTTGATGTTATCTATTGCACAATCTTTAGAAGCTAAATCAGAGGGTATCGATGACCCACAACTAGCTGGTATTACAGCCATGCAGGGTTATCTTTATCATACCAAATACGGAGGAAACAAATATGATCCTTACGTGTTCCGTGGGCTATATTACGCCCTGGCAAAACTGTATGGATATAATTATAACTCAGCCGTGGTGCCCGGTAACCTGAAGAACAGAATGTTTGCATTAGCAGTATCTTCAACCTCATCTTCATTCTTTACATCCGGCAATGATGGTCGCATTTTTCAAGGTGATTATTTAGCTAAGAAGGTGGATAAATTGATCTTTGAGAATAAAGGATTCCCTAATAAAGTTTTGGCCTTAAGTAAAGACGAAAAGTACCTGGTGAATGGTAGTGATTCTTCTTACCTTGAAATTTTCAAACTAGACCAGACCTCAAAACCAGTGGTTGTAAAAGGTCACAAGGGAATTGTAAACGACATTCAATTTTTGCCTGATAATTCCGGATTTATATCGGCATCAATGGATAAGACGCTCAGGTTTACCAATCACATTTCAGGACAAGGAAAAACAGTGCTTACATTGCCTTATGAATTGAAAGCAATAGATATCAATTCAGCAGGCACCGAGTTGATTGGTGCTTCTGCCAGTGGAGTGGTGGTGCTGGTTAATTTGAAGGATTACACCTATAAAGAAATTGCCAATGAAGGTAGAAACCGGATACTTTCGGTGGCATATAATCCTAATAAACCATCTATCGCATTTGGTGTAGAAGTTATCAATGAGCAGAACAGAGTGGTAAGGGGAGTAGTTAAATTACTTGACTTACAAACTAATAAGATATTAGAGTTGGGCGGACATAAGGCAGGTATTGCCGATCTTGAATTCAGTCCTGATGGTCTATTATTGGCAAGCGCAGGATTAGATAGAAAATTGCAGATGTGGGTAGTGGATCACGAGAATGACTTGCCAATTTTAATGGACAATAATAATGGCTATGTATGGGATATCTCATTTACCAAGGGTTCGGATTACCTGGTAGCTTCTTGTAGTAATGGAGAAATCAGGTTCTGGCCAACAGACCCTCGCACATTGGCAGAGCAAGTTTGTCCAAAACTCACCCGAAACATGACGCCTGAAGAGTGGGAGATATACGTGGGTAATAATATTGACTATGAATCGACCTGTAAAAGCCTTTTAATCAAAGATTATTGATGAATAGAAAGTTGCTTTTAGTTGGGTTGTTATTCACTCTTCTTTTCTGTCACAATGCGAATGCACAGCAAAAGGATTGTGAGCAGATTCTTAATCAGGCAGATGAGGAATTTAAATCAGGTCGCTTTTTCGGAATTCCCTCTATACTAAAACCCTGCCTGGAATCCGGATTCACCAGCGAGCAAAAAGTCCGGGCATATTTAATTCTTACTCAGACGTACCTTATTCTGGATGATCCAATCGCTGCCGAAGACAGCTATCTTAGACTATTAAATGCTGATCCGGAATATGTGGCCAATCCAGCGCGTGATCCGATTGATGTATATTACCTAAGCAAAAAATTTACGACCACTCCGATATTTACACCTCATTTTCGAATAGGTTTAAATACTTCAAGACCCCGAACGATCTATGAAATAAATACAAGTGGCACTCCCTTGGATAGGAAGGAAATTTTTAAAATAGGCTTTCAGGTAGGGGCTGGAGTTGACTGGAATTTAGACACTAAATGGAGTATAGGAACTGAATTCAATTTTGCGTCTAAAGCATTTAAACGCGAAGTCAGCAGTTATAACAAACATGACATTAAAACGTCCACAGAAAAACTCAATGGGTTTGATATACCACTATATGTAAAATACAGCAAAGATTCAGGAAGGATTAGACCATTCGCATACGTAGGCTATGCATTCAGTTTTCTGGTTTCAGCGAATGAGGATTTGATTTTTGATAATTATACACCCTCCAATCCGGCAATTGGTATCAATAGAACAACGGGCCCAAATGAGAATATCAAGTTTAAGAGAAATGTTTTTACCCAATCTGTTTTGTTAGGTGTGGGTGCGAAATATAAAATCGGAAAGGATTTTTTATTTGGTGATATACGCTACATGATTGGCTTGTCTAATTACACCAAACCGGATCAGGTTTATTATAATCAGGATGGAACATTTGATGCAAGTATTACAAACTATCAATATGTGAGTGATTATTTTCGCCTAGATAACTTAGCTATCTCTGTGGGTTATATTCATCCAATATATAATCCTCGTAAGAAGACAGATTCCAAATTCGGAGGTCTTTTCAATAAGAAAAAAGTAAATTCAACCACACAGGAATAAGTCGAAATGAAAAAGACATTACTTATTTTTCTTATCTGTGGATTGTTTACTCTCTCGTGCGATACAGAAAATAATATTTCTGGTCCTTTTGAAAACAGATTTGTTAAGTTTTATGGCGGTGAGGGCGATCAGGAAGGTGTAGATTTTCTTCCTCTATCGGATGGTACAATTATTTTGCTTGGTAATTCAAACGTAGCTGGGGCTTCTTTAGGAAAGCAAATCTACCTGGCAAAAATAAATTCGGTGGGTGAAATTTTATGGGAGTTAACATTTGGTTCATCAGGTGATGATGTTGCCAAAGATATTGCATTAACTTCTGACAATCGATTAGTAATTGCAGGCGAAACAGTCCGCAGCGCCACTAACAGGGATGTTTACATTAAATTAGTTACCACCGAGGGTAATCTGCTGGATAGTGCTCGCGTGGGTTTTCAAACTATGGAAAATACTGACTCTGACGAAGAGGTAAATTCAGTATCCATTTTACAGGATGGATTTATCGTGTGTGGTAAAACATCCGCAGTGAAGACATTTAAAGCGGATAATCCAAATGATTTGTATGATGCTTTGCATCTCAAATTCAGCAACTCCTTAGTGATGGCAGACCTGGCTACGGGTGAATGGTCTAATACTTCTGGATTTAGTGATAGCGATGATGCATTGGTGAAGTTATTTCAACTATCACCTACAACCTATTATGGTTTTGGATATACCAATGCATTACGAAACAATAGTTCGGACTACAAATACTGGGCTTTTAGCTTAGGAGCAAAGGGAATTGCAATTAACAATGGTACTGCATTATTGGATCGACTCGGCAGCGTGAATAGAGATGAATTCTTAAGTGATGTAATCGAAAGTCCACTTTCATCAGGAGGAGGATATGTATTGAGCGGAGTATCAGTATCTGTATCAGCCCAAAGCTATATAGTGAAGCTAACGAAAGAGTTATTCAAACCACTGGCTCCACCCGCAACAGGATTTGAGGATAATGTGCTTGCCGATCAAATTCTTGATGATTTGGGTGAAGAGGTAAATAGTACAACCCGACTGACAAACTCAATTAGTGGCGGATATTTCTTACTCAATAATAGTAAACAGATTACCAATCAAGGATCAAATATTTCTTTATCCAAGCTTTCAAATTCAGGTATCAAGCAGTGGCAGATTTTCTTTGGTGGAGTAGGAGATGATTATACAGGTTCGGTTCATGAATTGCCTGATGGCAGAATTCTGGTGTTCGGAACCATGACCATTGGAGGTGCAGTGGGACAAAAGAAAATTGCATTGATTAAAGTAAATCAAGACGGCAGGTTAATAGATTAGAGGTTGTATTTTAGTTACATTTATAGGTTAGGTTGGATATAGTATTTGAATTAGAATAAATGCGAGCCTATGGCTGAATTTTTACGGACAATACGGTTATTATCTTTTTATTCTATTGTTGTTTTTGCTTTATTTTTTTTCTCAAATAATGCTATTGCTCAATGTAGTATCACCAACCTAAATGCATCCTACTGTATAGATGCTCCCTCTTTTACACTTACCGGTGGAACTAATTATTTTGGTGCAGGGGTAACGGGTTCAACATTTTCACCAGCTGCTGCAGGTATTGGCACCCATCAGATTGTATCAACCACAGGATCTGCTACGTCTTATACGGTAAACACGGCTGGAGCTTTTGCCCCGATCGCAGGAACTGGTACCAGTGTAACATTTACATCCGAATGGAGTGGTGCCCTGCCTATTGGTTTTACATTTAATTTTTTTGGAACCAATTACTCAAACTTCTTCGCAGATGCAAATGGGTATATCACATTTACAGATTGGGGTGCAGCCAATGGGGGCAATCAAACATTGCCTAACGGTACTAATCCGGATAATTTGATCGCAGCAGCCTGGGATAATCTTGACATCGCATTGGGTGGCAGCGTTAATTATTTTGTTTCTGGCTCAGCACCTTTCAGAAGGCTGATAGTAAATTTTAATGGAGTGCGTCACAGTGGAGCTGCACAAACAGTAACATTCCAAATACAACTTCATGAGACAACTAATGTAATACAAATTCACTCTACTGATATTCAATTTGATGGTGGTTTTGGTATGACCATGGGAATTGAAAATGGTAATGGTAGTGTGGCATTTCCGGTGACTGGGAGAAATAATACAAACTGGACTGCTTCAAATGATTTCGTTTCATTTATTCCAAACTGTTTGGATATTCGCAATGTTGCTGTAATCGGTCTGCCTTCAGCCCTTCTTAATGTTTCTCCCGTATCCGCAACAATTTGCTCGGGGTCCACTGCTTCTATAACTATAACTGCAGCAGAGGCTGGAGTAGAATATCAATTACAAAATGATGCAGATAATACTCCACTAAGTGGCTTCTCAAATGGTACAGGATCAAATCTTGTTATTGCCAGTAATGCATTATCTGCAACCACAACAATTAAGGTTTATGCGAGAAATACATCTACCCTTTGTGATGTATATCTTACTAATAAAACAGTAGTTTCAGTTGATCAGGCACCATCGGTCGCTTCTGCAGGGAGTAATTCCAATGCATGTGGCTTGTCAGCTGTTCTTGCTGCAAACACACCACTAGTTGGAGTAGGCACATGGTCTCAGGTTAGTGGACCAGGCACTACTACCTTTTCTCCTGATGTGAACACACCTGGTGTTACGGCAACCGTAACTCAGTCTGGTGTGTATGTATTTCGTTGGACAATTTCAAATGGTGTTTGTGCATCAAGCATAAGTGATGTCCAGATTACATATTTAAATCCTCCTTCTATCTTAACCCAACCGTTAAGCCAGACAGTGTGTGCGGGTCAGAGTGTTACGTTCACAGTCAATGCAGGGGTGACGAGCGGAGCCACGTACCAGTGGCGCAGGGGCGGAGT
>JALOMN010000141.1 GCA_025455445.1 Cyclobacteriaceae bacterium | reverse complement strand
AGTAACCTTGCTGCTTCTTTCAGGCCGGTGGTGTGATCGGGTATCGGTAGCTGAACTTTTCGTGATGACTCTTTGCCTTCAATAAAAGTTTTATGATTAATAGAAGAACCATCCAAACCAATTCGCTCAATAAGTCCTGAGCAAATGGTCTCAGCTTCTGGCATGCTGATCAGTTGATATTTTATTGAACTGCTACCTGAGTTAATTACGAATACATTCATTTTATAAAATTCAAATTTATTGTTGTTGCGCCTGAATGGAAGTAATTACCACAGTATTAAACACGTCATCTACTGTGCAACCACGGCTCAAATCATTTACAGGTTTGTTAAGTCCCTGCAGCATCGGGCCGATAGCAAGTGCACCGGTTTCGCGCTGCACTGCTTTGTAGGTGTTATTACCGGTGTTCAAATCAGGGAAGATTAGCACGCTGGCCTGGCCGGCTACTTCAGAATTAGGCATTTTCTTTTTACCTACTGATGGATCAACTGCAGCATCATATTGAATCGGGCCTTCAACTTTTAAATCAGGGCGCTTCTGTTTTACAATATCTGTTGCCTGCCGCACTTTGTCCACGTCTTCACCTTCACCGGAAGTGCCTGAAGAATAAGACAACATGGCTACTTTCGGTTCGATGCCAAACATCTTACTTGTATCTGCTGATGAAATTGCAATGTCGGCAAGTTGCTCTGGGGTGGGGTTTGGATTTACCGCACAATCGCCAAATACGGAAACCCGATTTGGCAAACACATAAAGAATATGGAAGACACGGTATTGATGCCTGGCTTGGTTTTTACAAACTGCAAGGCTGGTCGTATGGTATGTTGTGTTGTATGCGCTGCGCCTGACACCATACCGTCTGCTTCGCCTTTAAACACCATCATGGTTCCGAAATACGAAACATCGTGCATCAGGTCGCGTGACATCTCCAGTGATATACCTTTAGACTTGCGCAATTCAAAAAGCGTTTTTGCATACTCCTCTAGTTTTTCTGAAGTAGCTGGATTAATGATTTGAATCTTGTCATAATCAAGCGAAAGGTTTAGGCGTTTCGCAGCTGCTTCAATATTTTCTTTGTTACCGAGTATGGTAAGATTCACCACATTTTGCTTTACCAGCATATCGGCTGCCATTAAAATGCGATCGTCATCACCTTCCGGCAACACAATGTGCTTCTTATGTTCTTTCGCGCGCTTCACAATCTGATACTGAAACATGCGTGGCGTAATGCTTTGCGTGCGGAAAGTGACAATTTTTCTTTCTACACTTTTTGTATCCACATACTTATCAAACATGCTGATAGCAAGCGCGATTTTTTCTTTGTTATCGGGTGAGATTCTCGATTGCGTATTGGCCACATTATTAACCGTTTTGAAAGTTCCGGTTGATACCGAAATGATTGGAACCACCGTATCTAAGCCTTCTATCAATTTCATGATTGTAGGTTCCGGCACTAAGCCACCCGTTAGAACAATGCCAGCAATCTTTGAATAGTTCTTTGAAATGTTTGCTTGCAGGGCACCAATAATGATATCACCACGGTCACCCGGAGTTACAATCAACGTATTTTTACCCAGGCGAGTAAGGCAGTTGTGTAATTGCATTGCCCCCACAATTGAATTATCAACAGGGTTTGAAAGTTGATTTTCACCAAACAGAAGCTTGCCACCCACCGATTCATAAATTTCTTTCATGGTAGGATTACCTAAATCCCTATTCTGAGGAATGATAGTAATGATAATATCTTTAGAAATGGATTTGGTGAGTTGTGATCTTATTTCCTCAGCTTTTTCAGTTTCGACTTTATTGGCTACAATGGTAAGGATCTGAACACCTTCGTCTGTAAAGCTTTTTGCTGTGGTGACTGCATTGTCTGTAATGTCTTTAGTTGTTTTTCCTTCGCCCTTCACAATCAGCACAACGGGCAATCCTAAATTTTTAGCGATAGAAATATTGCCGTCAAATTCAAGGTTTGACGATCCGCCCATAAAGTCAGTACCTTCCACTACTACAAAATCATATCGTTCCTGCAGCATTTTAAATTTTTCGATAATCACATCGATTACATAGGATTCTTTGCCAGCATTTTGATATTTCACCACTTCATCGCGTGTAAATGCATACATCTGCTCATAAGGAAGAGCAAGCTGAAAATGTTTTGCAATCATATCTAGATGCGTATCCACCTGGTTGCGTTGTGTGCTTATTACGGGTTTGAAGTAGGCGAGTTTTTCAGTTTTGCCAGCCAATATATTCATCAGACCCAATGCGATTATCGATTTGCCTGAGAAAGGTTCGGTAGTGGTGAGATAGATTGCGTTTGTCATAGCGAGTTGCTGATTATTAAACCTAACAAAACTATCGATTTGATTATGCTTTTCATTATCAAGACTGAGATTTTAAGTGTCTCAACAAAAATAATTCTGCTTAATTTATGATTCACGCTAAATTCTATGACATCCGTCATTGTCTTGAAAATTTTGTACCTTTTAGAAATCGATTGAAATTTTTTAGCCATGATATCACGCAGAAAAGCTATCAAGTCATTAGGATTAACAGCCCTGTCATTATCCACCTTGCCGCAGGCATCTGTGGCGGAAAGTCTTACTCACAAACCAGGTTTACCACCCGTAAATGATCCTGCCTATTGGAAAGGTGTGCGCGATCAATACATGCTTTCTAAGGAGCAGGTATTTTTTAATCCGGGCACCATTGGTGCGATGCCTCGTGTGGTAGTGGAGCGGGTAACCAAGCACATGAATTACCTTGCCACCCATGTGGCCGACTGGGCATATAAGGATGATAATTCTGAAAACTTTATTACCGGCTATCAGCATTTGTTATTCATCCGCAATAAAGTTGCTAAGCTGTTGAATTGTGATGCCAAAGAGCTTGCACTTACAGATAACACCACTAACTCAATGAGCTACATTGCTCATGGTATGGAATTAAAATCCGGTGATGAAATTATTACCAGCAACCAGGAGCATGGCGGGGGAATATCTTCCTGGAAAGTACGCGAGCAGCGCGATGGTGCAGTGGTTAAAATAGTAGACATACCCAAACCAATAAAGAGCAAAGAGGAGGTAATTGATCTGTTTGTAAAGTCATTTACCTCAAAGACAAGAGTGCTGATGTTATCCCATATTATTTCCGGAAGCGGTGCAATACTTCCTGTAAAGGAGATTTGCGCAGAAGCAAAGAAGCGCAACATTTTCACAGTGCTGGATGGTGCACAAACAACAGGACACATTAAGGTTGACCTGAAGGATATAGATTGCGATGCCTACGTAGGTTGTTTTCATAAATGGATAGGGGCACCTGCCGGAACGGGGTATATGTTTGTAAAACCTGAATACATTAAAGATATCTGGACTACTGTAGCGAGCTATCGCTGGGATAACCATGACGATGAAGGATTTCGGTTTACGCAACGTGGCACCGGAAATTATTCAATGATTGAAGGATTGGATGCAGCCCTTGATTTTCATTTTCAGATTGGTCCCGACAGGGTGTATGAGCGCATCAGGTTTTTGGGTGATAGACTGCGCGAAGGCTTGCGTACTATCAACAAAGTGAAAATCTTTTCACCTGAAGATAATGCCATGTGTGCCGGTATTACAGTGTATAACATTCAGGGCTATACGGGCACTCAATTGCAGGATGCTTTTTGGGAAAAGGCCCGCATGCGCCCGCGCGCTTCGGGTGATGTGTTTGGAGTGCGCCATTGCACACACATTTTTAATAGTCCAGAAGAAATTGATAAAGCCTTGAGTATAGTAAAACAACTGGCATCCTGAATATGATTTATCACATCGCAACATCAGAAGAATGGTTGGCTCACCGGAATTTGCCAACCTATTCGCCAAACGCATTTGCACAAGAAGGTTTTATTCATTGTAGCACTGAATCTCAGCTGGCAGGAGTAATAGAACGTTATTACAAAGGAGTTCAAAACCTTATTATTCTTCATATTGATGAAAATAAACTTTCGTCACCTCTGAAATATGAAGAAGCAACCAACAAGGAATTGTTTCCACATGTGTATGGAACTATAAATAAAGAAGCGATTATTAAGGTGATTAGAAAATAAGTGAGCGTACCTGATTATTATTTCCTTTTCGATTTTTTCGGAAAATCTTTCGTATCAACGTCCAGTATTCCCTTCCATAGGAAACAAAAATTTCTTCTCCCGCTTTGATGTTTCTGGTGGCATCAATGTAACACCGTGTGCCTTCACTGATATATTCTGCATTGTTTTTTAGCGTTTCCACACGCGTTAAACCGCGTGCATCATTGGCATAACGGCCAAAAGCATCAGTGGCAGGCAATGCATCTATTACTACCGAGCGGGTAACCCGCATGAGATAACCGTTATAACCATCTTCATGCTTTGCATCCACCCACTTTCGTTTTTTGCCCTTGTATTCTACAATGCGTGTTCCTTTTACAATGTCAGTTTTAGTGAATAAACCCTTTCCTGCACCTGGCAATAAAGATTTTTTAACCCGAAGGTATTTTTCCAGAAAAGCCACGAATTGAAGTTGAGTTATTTTTTATCAGTAGCAGAAAGGATATCGTGGTTCTGATAGATTTCATGCAAACGATCCACACTGGTAACAATATCCTTTAATTCTAACAACAGTCTGGTTAGCAACAATCCCATGCGATTTCCGATGTCATCTTTTTGAATATCGTTAACCAGGTTGTCCAACGACTTGTTAATGGTAGTCATCAGTTTTTCATTCCGGTCTTTTATTTCAATAATGTTACTCTTGCCGGTTTCAATGCGAAGTTCCACCATATCCATATACTCTCTTAAGCCTTTATCGAGCTCAGATAATAACTCAGCATATTTTTTCTTAGGCGTATTGTGATGATTACTAATATGAGTGGTTATAATTTCATTAATGAGTTGCACACTTTGATATAGGTCCTGCATCATGTCAAAAACAAGAATGTATAATCGACCGGTGCTCAGATTTCCTTTTTCCATCTTGCCCACCAGTTTGATTACTTTAGAATTAAACTTCTCATTTTGCAGTTTTAATTTTTGTATCTCAACAAGCGATTTGCGAACGGCAGCGGGATTTTCATTAAGCAATGCATTTATACTTAGTGAGATTGCTGATTGTATGGTTTTAAGTGTTTTGGTTGTATTGAGCTTGCTTTCACTGAGCGCTACCTGTACGTTAAAGTGTTTAATTTCGAGTAAACGATTATCATCTTTTTCTTCTTTTGTTTTTTTATTGAAAGCGAGGTGACTTCGTATTAATAAGAATGCTGCCAGCGCAGTGAGTACAATAGGTCCGACTGTTCCGGTATAGAATAATATCATTGCAAAAACTCCACTGGTTAAAAATGCCACCGCGGCAGTTATCAGCCAACCTGCAATCACATTAATTACACCAGCTACTCTATATACAGCGCTTTCACGCCCCCAGGCTTGATCGGCAAATGAACTACCCATGGCCACCATAAATGTTACAAAAGTGGTACTGAGTGGTAACTT
>JALOMN010000140.1 GCA_025455445.1 Cyclobacteriaceae bacterium | reverse complement strand
TTAAGGACGAATTAGAAAGCCCGGAGCATTATAAACAAAGGGTGGCATATTCTGCATTTGAAATGCAAAAGGATATTTATTTGGTGGATGGAATGGATACTCTTCCATGCGTTATGTTCCATTTTGAGAGGAGTTTTGATGTTACCCCTTTTGGGCATTTTAGCATTGCATTTGAAAATTCGGGGAACAGAAGATTTACAGAGAAACAGATTGTTTTTACAGACCGACTTTTCAATAATGGAACCATCAAGTTTTTGTTTCAATCGGAGGATTTCACTAAGGCACCAGTATTATTATGAGCATATTTTATTCTCTTAGGCGAACTGACAGGAAAGCTATTGTACGCAAGTACATTTCATTAAAATTACTTTTAGTAATTGTATTTCAGATTAGTTGGCCAAGCACTGCATTAGCGCTTACCGGAGGCCCAAGTCAGCCAGAGGTTCAATCATTTGAACCGGTAGATGTTTCCAATATGGTGGATTTGTTCTCAGGGGATTTTTCCTACAATATTCCTTTATTGGATGTAGACGGATATCCAATGAACATCTCTTATCATTCTGGCATCACCATGGATCAAGAAGCGAGTTCTGTAGGTTTAGGTTGGAACATAAATCCAGGAGTTATTAATCGAAACATGAGGGGCATACCTGATGATTTTAACGGAGATGAAATAGAAAAAGAGCAAAACATAAAGAAGAATCAAACAATCGGGATTTCATGCGGATTTTCAGGAGAGCTGTTTGGGTTTGATGACGCTCAAATTACTGCACGGTTCGGAATCAGATACAACAATTATACAGGAGTGGGTATTGAACAATCCTGGAACTTGGCAGTTTCAGCTTCAAATAAGTTTGGAGGCTCAGGGGCAGTTTCATTAGGTATAACATCAAGCTCAGAGGATGGTTTATCATTGGCCCCTTCAATTTCGCTGAGTCAAACCTCAGGTAAAAGCGAACGAGCCTCCAGGTTAGGAGTTTCAATTGGGGCTTCATACAATTCCAGGGGTGGGTTAACCGCTTTAACTATTAAGCCAGACATTTCCCAAAATTTGGGAGTAAAAAACAAAGCAAACGGATTTATGACATCTGCTAGCTTTCCGGGTGGCGGATCAACATTCAATTTTGGTCAACAGACATATTCGCCATATATCGATTTTCCAATGCAAAATTTGTCGGTGACAGGAAATTTAAAATTAGGACTCGAAGCGACGGGTTTTGTTGCAAATATCGCGCCTACGGGATATTACATGGAGCAAGGGCAATTAACAAAAACTCTCAAATCAAGGGCCTATGGGTATTTACATCTTCAAAATGGCCAGAAGAGTACTTCGGCAATGATGGACTTCAACCGTGAGAAGGATGGCAGTTTTAACCGATCAACATATAATTTACCACTAACGAATTTAACCTACGACATTTATTCAGTTTCCGGACAAGGTACTGGTGGTAGTTATAGATTATTCAGAAGCGATGTAGGGCATGTATACGATATAGCATCATACAGCACAAGTGATGGGTATAGTGGCAGCGTGGAAGCTGGTTTAGGGAATATATTTAAGGCAGGCACAGATATTGTGGTAAACTCAGCATATTCGAATTCTGGAGATTGGGTAGACTCAAAAGCATATGAAAACTATTCCTTTCAGGGAAATGATCAATCGGATTATGAAGCGGCTTACTTCAAAGAGGCAAATGAAAAATCAATCAATAGTGATCCGGGTTTTTTAACAAGATATGGTGGGTATAAAGCTTGCCGATTCGAACTGGATGATGAAATACCTTTTGATACAAAAACCTCAGGGAAAATTATCACCTCGCAAGGGCAAACTCTTGAGGCAAATACAGAATCGAAACGAAAAAAGCGAGATAAGAAGAACCAATCCATTGCTACACTTACTAATAGAGAAGTTTATGAAGGCATGGGCTTGTTTGGTGGAAGTGCAGGAAGTGGAATGCAAAACCAATACATTAGTTCAAATATTTGGAAGTTCGCCCATCATATTGGCCAAATCACTTCTTTAAATACGGATGGGAAAAGATATGTTTATGCCCTTCCAGTTTATAACAAACAGCAAGAGGAAGTCACATTTGCTGTGGGTAAGCCTGTGGGAGGGGGCTCAGCAAGGCCTAAAGCGAATGGATTAGTTACCTATCAGCCCGGACAGGATAATACGGTTGATAACAAAATGGGGCTTGACAATTATTATTCAAACACTAAAATGCCTCCATTCGCACATTCCTATTTGCTAACGGCGGTGCTTTCACCTGATTACGTCGATCTTACAGGTAATGGACCAACAGATGATGATTTAGGTAATTATACTTTGTTTGAATACACTGAAGTTCCGAATTACAATTGGAGGTCGCCAATTCCTAACAACAAGGCAAAATTTAACGAGGGGCTTAAATCCGATCCAAATGATGATAAAGGAAGTTATGTTTATGGTGTAAAACAGCTTTATTATCTATCTAAAGTAATAGGGAAAAATCATGAGGCAAGTTTGACCTATTCTGATAGGGTTGATGGATTAGGTGTGAATACAAAAAATGGTGGAGCCTCAGCTACAAACAAGCAGAAAAAACTTGAGAGCATAGTTCTAAAAGTAAAGGGTTCTCAAGACATTGTTAAAACCGTCTTCTTCGAATATAATAATGGTTCAGCTCAAGAACCGATGCTGTGTCCGGGCATTGACAATGCCCCCCAAGGTCAGGGTAAACTTACATTGAAGAGCATTCACTTCAATCATAGAAGTTCAAAGAAGGGGAACTACAACGCCTATGAGTTTAAGTATGTTACTAAAAATCCGAACTATGACGCTCAAACATATGATAGATGGGGGAATTACAAAAGTGCAAATCCATCGGGCGCAGGAACTGCGGTGGATTTTGAGTATTTTCCTTATACTAACCAAGACCAAACAGCGCAAGTAAGGAATGAAGATGCATCAGCATGGTCATTAGAAGAAATTAAATTGCCATCTGGGGGAAAAATCCATATAAACTATGAATCTGATGATTATGCATACGTGCAGGACATGCAAGCCACACAGATGTATTTGTACAACGCTCCTCCTTCAAATCAGGTGAGTCCGGCACTTCCTCAAGGAAATTTACCGGCTTCCGGTATCCAAAAGTGGCTGGACAATTATCCATTTGTGGTAAAGATACCGAATGAGGCACCTTTAGGTGTAAAAATCCAGGATCTCATTCCAGAAACTGGCCTAATCTATTTTAAATCTCTTGTACGCTTAACAGGCTCAGCAGCCACTTCACATGTTTTTGATTATGTTCCTGGATACGCTGAAGTGGATTTAATGGCCACACATACGAAAACCTTTAGCGTTAACAGCGACCGTTATGCAAGTTTTGTGTTTAAATCAGTTAATCTGGATGAGAATAATTCTAGTCCATTTGCAGGCCCCCCGTTAAACATTTCAAACACTACTATGCTAAATCCAATTGTTAAGGCTGCCTTGCAATTTGGGCGATTGAATGCTTCAAGGATCGTGTGGAACCAGCCAAATGCTTCGGCAAGCATGAATGAGCAGGTAATGAAAGCATTGGTCAACAGCAGTTTCTTTACAACAATTAAGCAGGCTGTTCAAGGTCCTAATGCCAGTTTGTACAAAGATGATAAATGTTCCCACGTTGATTTAACCAAATCCTGGATTAAGCTAAAGAATATAACAGGGAAGAAGTACGGGGGTGGGTCACGGGTAAAGAGTATCATACTGAATGATGATTTTAGTACAATGACAGGAGTAGAGGCCTCAAGTGAATATGGTCAGGTCTACTCTTACACAACGAAGGACAGAAAGAACAATGTCATCTCTTCTGGTGTGGCCAGTTATGAGCCTATGATTGGTGGGGAAGAGAATTGCCTTAAGACACCATTTTTTACGCAAACTAAGAAACTTCTGGTGCCTGATGACGAACATTACACCGAGGCCCCTTTTGGTGAAAGTTTTTATCCTTCAGCAAGTGTTGGATACAGCTGCGTGAGGGTTGCAAATTATTATCCTGACCCTGCCAGTTTACCTCCACCCATGACGAATGCCACAATAGATAATCATAAAACAGGCTATGTGGACCATGAGTTCTTTACAGCAAAAGACTTTCCTACAATAACAGATAGAACAGAACTTGAGGCTATTGAATGCAAGGATGATCCGTTTGAATTAGCCACACTGTTTAAACTGAATTCTGAAAACCACATGACGGCGTCTCAGGGGTTCTATGTAGAACTTAATGATATGCATGGGAAACAGAAGGCGGTAAAAACATATAATAATGCGGATCAATTAATAAGCAGTATAGAATACTTCTATAAATCTGAAAACTATGGTGGAAAAGGCGGAAAGCGATTAAAAAATAATGTTACTGCATTAACGCCCAACGGCGCTGTTACAACAGGCGAAGTAGGTGTCTATTTTGATGCTGTTGCGGATTTAAGAGAGCAAAGTACCGAAAGCCAATCAAATGAAACCAACTTGAATTTTGATACATTTTATGCCTTTGTTCTTGTAGCTACTTTGGTTCCAATCCCAACGTATACTTCCGATAAAACTCAATTCAGATCTGCCACGATGACTAAGGTGGTACAACGTTTTGGTATACTTGATAAAACTATCGCAAAAAAGGATGGCTCAACAGTTACCACCTCCAATTTGGCTTATGATTCTGAAACAGGCGATGTATTATTGACCCAGGTTATCAATGATTACAATGACCCAATTTACAATTTTAGATACCCGGCCTACTGGTACTATAAACAAATGGGCTCGGCGTACAAGAATATTGATTACGCTTTACGCGTAAATGGGTTTATAAATGGGAATGCAACTATTGAATCAAAACAAAATTTATTTTCAGAAGGGGATGAATTGATTGTGGCAACAATTCCAGCTACAGCAACAAGTCCTGTGAATTACTATAAAGCATGGGTAACCAAATCAAAATCGAATCTACTGGAGTTAAGGGATATCAACGGTTCTGGAGCTACTTTCAATGGTGATTATATTCTGAAAGTAGTGAGGTCGGGTTATAGAAACATGCAAACAATGGACATGGCTAATATTTCTACACTTGTTAATCCATTAGGTGGTATAAGGAGCAATATCTATCAACGGATGATTAATTCCAGTGCCATAGAGTACGATCAAAACTGGAAAGTAAATTGTGACTGCAATACTCCTCTTTATTCAAGCAATCCTTACGCTGTGGGAACAAAAGGTAACTGGAGACCTATCCGGAACTATGCTTATTTGACCGATAGAGTCCAAACCAATAATGAAAACAACAGTAACATCAGACAGGATGGAACCTTTATGGCTTATCAACCATTTATATAGTAGTGCAATGTTTGGTCACAATCAAAGTTTACCTACAGCTAAGGCTTCTAATTCCAAAAACAGGGAACTGGCTTACTCTGGCATTGAATACTCTTCTTTAGCCTGTACACCTGATAAGCATTTCGATTTTAAACCTGTGGAGAACGACCCTTTATCGGATTGGGATGCTACGGAAGCACATACTGGTAAAAAATCAATAAAAGTGGAAATGTATTCACCGATGTCCTCCGGAGCAGCTGGAATTACAGCAAGTTTGAGTACAAACTGTTCAAAGCCGAATGCCTGTCAAGCGTCAATCGAATATGATAATTTGAATTTGAAATATAAAGTATTAGGAGGTTTAGCCCCTTATCAGTTTGAGGCTATAACCATTTCCGGTTCAGGAAGTGTAAATTTTAACGCTAATGATGAATCGTTTGTAGTTGTGCCTTTTCCGGGAAATTTAGCTTACAAAGCAATTGTGGTTATAACCGATTCTAAAGGTTGTATTTATAATAAATTAATTGTGCATCCATACAATAACTAAATAATGAAACACAGAGTTATATTTATTTTGATTCTTATCATCATTTCAGGTAAGTATAAAAGTCAGGTTAATGTTGAAAGGTTTAATCATCATTTTACCAAACCAAATGGATTTGTTGAAATTAAAAGGCAATCAATAATTTCTGACTCAACTATGAATCAGATTCCGGTTTTTGGGAAATTGAATATGGAATTCTCAGCTTACAATCTTAATGCGGGTTTTCGCATTATCGTAACGTTAAGCAATTCGAGTATGACTACAATAATCAAAGAATCTAACTTGATCGTAGCAAATATTAAGGAAGGTGAGAATAATCTATGCTTAATCGACTCCTCAGAAGCTAGAATAGTAAGAAGATGTGCTATCCTGGATAATCATATTTCGATTAACGAAATGATTGAAGAGAATTCAATTTCTCAATTAGAACTTGTGACTCTGAAAATAATGGATGGGGAACAACTACTATTTCAACAATTCTATACAATAGACAATTAAGTATGAGGTTAGTACTGGTTAATTTAATATTTTGCGTGAGCACCTTTGGGCTAAACGCTCAGCAAGGTTGTCCACAAGGGGCTTTTGGACCTCAAGGGAAAACCCCAGCCGGATATACAACGGGTAACTACACTCTAAATGTGACGAGTGCTTTCTCGCATAATGGACCCGGCTATACTCTTAAAAATGCGATTGATGATATAAATTTGCTACAATCTGGATCAAATGCTACAATTTACATTGGAGCATATCCATTAATGAGTGGAGTGGATAATAATGATGATGGAGTTGTAGATGGTCAAGACGAGGGATATTTAATTATTCAAGGCGACTTACCAGACATTACTTTACCTTATAACGGCCCAAATCCTCCACCTAACCCTATAGTTAATAATGTAACAGTATTGTTTCAAGGACTTACAAATCCTGGTTCGACTCCAAATACTAATAATAATCTAAATGGCTGCTTTAAGGGTTTTTTAGTCGATCGTTTTTATAATCAAAATACGTTTATTGCATTTTGTCCACCATCGGAGCCCCATAAACAAATACCTCACCCTCCTAGCATTCAGGCTTTGGGTACAATGGATGAAATATTTCATGTTAACACCCAATCTGGTTTTAGCAGTAATCTTCCACAACTCTCAAACCTTTCCAGTGTTTCGTTTGATAATTTAATATTTCTGAGGATGAACGAGGTATACAGTTATATAAAATGGTACAATTATAGTAATCCAAATTACTTGGACTGCTACGACTATGATTTTATTAATACAATAACAGATGAACTTGATGAATTTAATGCGAAAACAGATTTAGTAGAATTAGATG
>JALOMN010000139.1 GCA_025455445.1 Cyclobacteriaceae bacterium | reverse complement strand
ATTTACAATAAGCGCACTTCTTTTTATTTCAAGATCTAATGCCTTGCGCGCAGCCGGACTAAACTGGCCATTTGGTCTTTCAATTTGTTCAAAATTATCAAGATAGAATTTGCGTGCAGTAAAAACAGGATCGTACTGCTCAATAGAATTGGCAAGTTGATCGGCCTGATTCTGATGAATGTTAAAATCACCATCATCACCCACAAAAATGAATTCATTTTGCCATGAACCAGCTGCACTTTTATTGGTATCATAGTCGATTAATTTATCCACTACCTGTTGTGCTTCACCTGATGTTTTTACAGGAAGTCTGCCGATTCCAATTTCGAGTGTATGTGGTTGTGAAGGAAATTCTGACCATTCACCTTCTGAGTTTTCCAGAAACCCATAGTAATCGTCTGAAGAATAAGTTTCAAGCGGGCTAAGTGAATTTCGTGATTCATAAATAGGCACGTAATTCGTGTTGCTGAGTACACGATTTTTATAATCATACGATCCACGGCCAAACAATAACACGTTCTTTAATGAGGATGCCGGTTGATTATAGGTATATCGTATGAAGTTTCTAATGGCAGAAATATCCTGTTTACCTCCTGAGAATTCATTATAGATTTGCTCGGTGGTAACCACGCTGGCAGAAATTCCCGAGTATGTTTGGCGGTGTGTGGCGAGTCTTTCGGCCTGCGATAGAAACGAACTGTGTGAAATGATTAATAGTGAAGGAGGACTTAGCTGATGAAGATTTTGATTTTGAATTTTTGATTCGAATGCAGGAGTCTTCGCTTTTGTAGCACTAAACATCACGTAAGTCTGCAGCGAACCAGAGTTTGCTGAAAATTGGATCTTTGAATTTGCAAAAAGCACCTGTTGATTTTTTACTTCAAAATAATTGGTCACATTCCATACCGAGAGATCACTCGGGACAGACGAAATTTCAAAAGTTGATGTACTATTCAAAATACTTTCTATGCTACGAAAAATAGTCTGGTCGCCATATAAATTTAATTTCCGTTTCACCGAAAGAAGAATGAAATCCAAATACCCGACTGAAAGTCCGCTACTGCCTTTTGTGAAACGGTATTTTACATCCTGGTTAGATTGAGCAGATGCATTTATGGAAGATGAGCTTAATGTGATTGTATCTGTTTTGATTCGTCCTTTGATGCCGTATGCTGTATTGGGTATTGCAGAGATAGGTTGGGTGAGAACCGCATTATTATTTATGAAAACCTGAAAGGAGCTATTGGCAATTGATTGTGCCATTACCTGCGAGACAAGTTTAACCTCACTGTTCTCTACAATACCAGCAATAGTAAAGCGAATGGTGGCTTCTAATGCCGCATCAAATTGCTCACCGAACCATTGTCTACCCGATTTTAATATGTTATATTTTTCAGTTTCATAGAAAGCGAAGTCTTCAAATGTATTTACAACAGGAAAACTACCTGTACTATTTTCCAGATCGGTTATACGTTTACCATTTTCTTGTGCAATGGTAAGAAAGAAATAATTTTTATCGGCATAGAGGTTGTTTTCATATTCAAAAATTGCCTTTGCACTATTATACTCAATCTTATCGGGGCCCTTTGCAAAAAACAGGATGAAATCAGTTGAGTTGAAGCGATCATCCGCCTCACCGGCAACAAGGATGGGAATCTCTTTTAGTTCGCCATCAATCGGGCTGTTGTTAGCCTGTGGCAACATTCCATTATAACTGGTAAATATTTTTATTTTTTTAGGATTGATTTGATCTGGATTGATTCCGGCATTTCGCAATTGATTGTAATCAATTTTATAAACCCCATCAGCGGTTACAGAGAATTTAAACCAATTTCCAGTTGCCAGGATTGAGTTTTCCTGAGCCCACGAAGAGCCAACTATACCGCAAAGGCATAACCATAGGGAGATTGATATGTATTTGAGTTGGCTGCGCACGCTGGTTAATTTTTCTTTACGGATAAGAGACTTCCCGTTAACGAAAGAATTATATAGGATATTATAATGAAAGGTAACGCTCCTGCCTTGAAAAATATGAGCAGGATGATGCTAAGCCCTAAAAAGAGGTATCTGATTTTGTTATCGGGAAAAGAGTAATTTTTAAATTTTAAAGCGAATAAATTGATGGGTGCAACCAACAAAAATGAAAAAACTATCGTGATGATTACTAAGCTACCGGTTGCAAATATTGTTGGTCTGAGCAAATCAGGTAGAAAGGGAAGTGCAGTTATGAAAAGGCTATTGGCAGGAGTTGGCAATCCGATAAACGAATCACTTTGTCTTGTATCAATATTAAACTTAGCAAGGCGTAAAGCAGAGAACACGGCAATACTTAATCCAACATATGATATTGTGCTGATTTCTGAAGCACTGTCAATCCATTGAAACATAACCAGTGAAGGTAACACACCAAAACTCACCATGTCGGCCAGTGAATCAAGCTCTTTACCAATTGGAGAGGTAACCTTTAATAATCGGGCTACAAAACCATCAAAAAAATCGAATATGCAGGCGATCCAAACAAAGTATGCAGGCTCAACCGGATAGTTTTTGATGATGCTTATAATGCCCAGACATCCGCATAGCAAATTGGCGCAGGTGAGTGCATTCGGTATATGACGGGCCAGGCTCATCGGATTAAGTTAATTGCACAAAATGGATTCGAAATCTTTTCTTCGCCTATGGTAGTTGTATCACCATGCCCCGGATAAATGGTCACTGCATCCGGAAGCAAAAATATTTTCTGTTGAATGCTTTCGATTAAGATATCAAAATTACCTCCCGGTAAATCGGTGCGGCCAATACTTTGCTGGAACAACACATCACCGCTGATTAGTGAAAGAGATTCTTTATGATAAAAACCTACGTGCCCCGGTGCATGGCCGGGCAAGAAAAGAACGTTTAAAGTAGTGTTGCCAAATTGAATAATTTCTTGTTCGCTTAAATAACCATCAGGTGTTGCTTCCTGATACGCAGCAAATCCATAATTCGGGGCATAAGCTTTTACTGCCTTTAAAACGGGCTCATCCTTCGGGTGAATCAGAAACGGTATCTTATATTTTTCTTTTATAAAGTAGTTTCCCAATACGTGGTCGATATGGCAGTGTGTGTTGAGTAAATATTTTAAGTGAAGGTTTTCACTGACAATAAATTTTGCCAGTTCATCCTTTTCTGTGCGCTCATAGCAGCCCGGATCAATAATTACCGCTTCGCCAGTTTCGTCATACACTACATAGGTGTTTTCGGCAAATGGATTGAATGTGAAACGTTGAATTTTTACCATATCAATAATCTGTAAAAATAGCTGCTTTTAAGCAAAACTGATTCATGTATGATTTTGTTTACAAAAAACAGTTCAGAGAAATCTGACGGTATAATTTTTTCACTTAATTCATATCGTATTTTTGAGTTCAAATTTTCAATCGCACATCAACAATTCCATCGATTATATCATAGTAGGGCAAGGCCTGGCAGGGTCTGCGGTAGCGATGCGGTTAATTGAAGCAGGAAAAAGCATTTTAGTAATAGATCAGCCATCTAAAAATCGCAGTTCTGCCATTGCTGCTGGCCTATTTAATCCTATCACCGGTAAACTAATGACTAAAACCTGGCTGGCTGATTTACTCTTTCCGGAATTGCATCAGTTTTATACTAATGCAGAACAATATTTAGATGGCAGGTTTTATTTTCCACACACTATTTATCGGCCATTTATTTCTATTGAGGAGCAGAATGAGTGGATGGGGAAGAGCGAGAATGCAGCGATTGCCGGCTATATTGAAGCGATCTATCTCAATAGTAACTATGGACATCAGGTGCATGATCCATACGGTGGCATAGTATTAAAACAATGCGGATATCTTGATACGAATGTTTTTTTAGAAAAGGTGAGAACTAAACTTGATAGCACCAATTCATTTTTGAACGAGTCATTTGATGAAGATAGCCTTATCATTACTGATGAGAATGTGCAATACAAAAATTTCACAGCCAGTAAAATCATCTTTTGCACCGGTATAGCGCAACTTAAATCTCGCCTGGTATCGGGTGTACCCCTCCGTCCATTAAAAGGAGAAACTTTATTGATACAAATTGCTGAGAACCCTGAACAGATTTACAATAGAGGTGTTTTTATTGTGTCCGCAGCCGGAAAAAATCAGTTCCGGGTTGGCTCAACTTATGAGTCACGGGAGTTGACAGAATCGATTACTGAAGCAGGAAGAAAGGAGTTGCAGCAAAAACTTGATGATTTATTGGTTCTGCCATACCAGCTGGTGGGGCAGGATTGGGGAATCAGACCCACATCGCCAGACAGAAAGCCCATGTTAGGGGTGTTACCAACGATGGAAAATGTGGTTATTTTTAATGGCTTGGGTACCAAAGGTGTAAGCCTGGCTCCATATTTTTCAAAGCAATTGGTGGCATGGCTTTTAGGTAGTAGTAAATTGCAACCAGAAGTAAATATTAGCAGATTTAAATCGTTATCTTCGAAGTTCAGAGAAGCAGTATGAGAGGTTTGCGTAGTTATGTGATTGTCTTTTCCGCGTTTTTGCTTTATAGCAATCTTGCCTATGGCCAGCAGGCCATGGAAACTTTTGGCAAGAATCGCATTCAATACAAGAAGTTTGACTGGTCTTATCTAAGCTCAGAAAACTTTGATGTTTATTATTATGACGATCGTAAACGTGTTGCGCAAGAATCACTTCAATATCTCGAGTCTGAGTTTGATCGCATCACAGACTTAATTGGGTTTTACCCTTATCAAAAGACCAAGGTTTTTTTATATAGTTCTATTGCCGACCTGCAACAGAGCAATATTGGCTTAAATCATACACAATATGCTTCCGGTGGAGAAACTCAGTTTATTAAGCCCTATGTAGAAATCGCGCATCCGGGCACTGTTGAAGAATTTAAAGAAGAGTTGATTTTTAAATTCTCTGATTTAATGCTCAATGAGATGATGTATGGTGGAAGTTTAAAAGACATGTTTCAGAACTCCGTGCTTTTAAACCTGCCCGACTGGTTTGTTGCCGGGGCATCACGCTATGTATCCAAAGGA
Organism: Cyclobacteriaceae bacterium; assembly: GCA_025455445.1. Lineage (GTDB taxonomy): Bacteria > Bacteroidota > Bacteroidia > Cytophagales > Cyclobacteriaceae > ELB16-189. Next base: position 473 of record JALOMN010000139.1, on the reverse strand, counting down.
TGGAACGAAGAGATGGATGATTATGTAAGGCAGTTTATCACCAGCAACAAAGTGAATAAAGCACTGAAGCTGGAAGGAAAAGAATCTGCATTAGTGGGTCAGTCGATTTGGAATTACATCGTTGAGAAATATGGCAAAAGCAGCATTAACAATATTTTGAATTACACGCGTATCATACGCAACGAAGAAAAGAGTGTTCTTATCACGCTGGGCGTACCATTCAAACAGCTGATGGTAGATTGGAGGTACTATTATGGTAATATGGAGCAAGTGGTATCCAAAAGTTATGTAGCTCCTGCAGACTCTAACCGATTTAGTCCTTCCCATAGAAAAACGGTCATATTCACAACTGTAAAAATAAGTCCGGATGGAAGTAAAATTGCCTACGCAGAAAATGACAGGGGAAAGTTCAGAGTATTAGTGAAGTCATTGGAAAATGGTCGTGAAACCGTGATACTGAATGCAGGCAATAA
>JALOMN010000138.1 GCA_025455445.1 Cyclobacteriaceae bacterium | reverse complement strand
CTGGAGTGGTGATTGGAAGGAAGCGAATAATCAATTTGTGGGTATTCGTTTTTATTTGCGCGACAAGGGCTATCACTACGGATGGATCAGAGTTTCATTTGATCAGACTAATGAGCAATTTATAATTCATGATTATGCATTCATGACCACCCTGAACATGAAAATTGTGGCCGGACAAGATGCACTTCAACCTCTATGATATTGGAGTTAATTATAGTATAATTTAAAAACCGGAAACTGGTCTTTAATTCTTTATATGAAACCATACATCACAATAATTTTGATTTTGCTTTCTATTACGGGTTATTCTCAATCCATGAAACTTGCGCTTACCGGAGAAGAGTGGAAAGACGTGTCTGAATATACTGTGAAAGGCAGACAAGGTATTTTAATCAACCAGAAACTTTCTTTTGGCGAGTATAAAACACTGTTGATTGATCGCTCCTGGACGAAAGGTTCAACTGTATTTTCTGGAATGTCTTATGGCATTCCTACCGATGCCCAGTTTCAAAAAATAATTGGTAGCAACCGTGTTAAGAAGAACCAGACACTATATTTCTCATTGCAGGATAGCAGTGGATTGCAAGGCAGAGCGTATTGTGTTTCTAAAATTAATTCACGCGACTTTATTATTGGAGATAATCCTAATAGTCCACTAAATATTTCCAGCAGTTGGTTGGAAATTGGTGATAAAAATTCGAATACATTTTATGCATTGATTTATGATGCACAAGCCACCACCCGATGGGAGCTTTTACTAGATAACGTTGCCGTGCAGGAGAAACCGAAATCATATGCCGGCTACCTGATTAAAAGTGCCGATGAATATTATCAAATCAAGCCAGCTCAAAAAGTAGTAACCAAAAAAGGTAAAGTAAGCACCATCCCGTTTGGCTCGATAGGATTTGAAATTTTCACAAAGGAAGGTGAGCCCGTGGCAGCAGTATCGATGATTGATAACGGAGTGGTATTTTTAAAACCATTGACACCCGAACAACGGATATTATTAGCCACTACCTGTGCAGCTTTGTTGTTACAAGAGCAGATTTAGAAATTTGTAGAAGTAGTATTTTTTTAAACCAGTCACTCTTCATCACTTGTTAAAATATAGTGAGTGTGATAATATATTACTGAAGTGACTATGCTATAATGAAACGACTTTGGTGGCCAAACAAATTTAGCTGGTGAAATGGAATGTGGTTTTGCAAAGGATGAAGTATTTCAAGGCAAAGGATTGAAAAGAAACAAGGAATTAAATTGACCGATTTCGCACATTATTGTTCGTATTTGAGCATTATAAAATAGACTAAACCCTTATTTGAATACGATTTAGCAGATGTTAGATTGGCATTGAAATCGTATTGACTCGCGTAAATTAAGTATAGCATGCTGCGGAACTTTCTCGTGATTGCAATACGCAATCTTCAACGTAATATCACATACTCGTTCATTAACATTTTCGGGTTAACGCTTGGCATTACCAGCACACTGTTGTTGGTACTATATATTGCCGATGAATTAAGCTACGATCGTTTTCATCCTGATGCCGGACGTATCTACCGAAGTGTGTTGAATGCCAACCTAAATGGACAGGAAATCACCACTGTGTTTACCGGCTTACCAATGGCCGAAGCGCTTGTTCACGATGTGCCTGAAGTAAGTGAGGTGATTCGTATCAACAAATGGAACACCATGCCGGTGCGCTATGAAGACAAGAGTTTTACAGAGACAAGATTTCTGCTTGCTGATTCCAATTTCTTTCAATTTTTCAATGGCTATCAATTAATCGTTGGTAATCCAACGGATGCACTCGAAGGCCCCGGTAAAGTGGTAATTACTGAACGTATAGCCCGTAAATATTTTGATTATAAGGGTGCGGGAGACCTAACACCAATCGGTAAGCAGTTCATCATCGGAAGTGATGGCTTTATGAAAGCCGAAGTAACAGGCATTGCCGCTGATTCGCCACACAACGCTCACCTTCAGTTCGACTTCATCCTTTCAATTCAAACCTGGGATATTTTCCGCTATCCTCAATATTGGTTGAACAGTGGTGTGCTCACTTATTTCAAATTGCATCCTGGGGCATCGGTTAATGGAGTAAATGAGAAATACAATTATTTCGTGAATCACTATATCGCTCCGGAAATAGAGCAGTTTCTGAATATGACTATGGAGCAGATGGCAGCTTCAGGAAGTTATATACATTTTCAAACGCAGGCGTTAACAGACATTCATCTGCACTCTCAATTTTCGGATGAGCTCGAGCCCAATGGCAACATTCGCTACCTATATCTTTTCGGCATGATAGCAGTTTTCCTGATTGTGCTTCGCTACCTATATCTTTTCGGCATGATAGCAGTTTTCCTGATTGTGCTGGCGTGTATCAATTTTATGAACCTGAGCACAGCCCGTGCTGCTAACCGCGCCAAGGAGGTAGGCATCCGAAAAACAGTGGGCGCCTTACGCGGCAAACTCATTGCACAGTTTATGATGGAGTCTTACCTCTATACTATCATTGCCGTGCTGTTTGCACTATTCTTCGTTTCAATATCATTGAACATGTTTAACCTGATCACAGTAAAAAATATCATGTTCAATTCACTACTCAGCCCGATCTTTTTGATTGGACTGATTATGTTCACACTGTTGGTTGGGGCGCTGGCCGGAAGCTACCCGGCATTTTATCTTACCTCATTCATGCCAGCCGAAGTGCTGAAGGGTAAAGTAAGGGCTGGTATGAAGCGCTCGGGTATACGAAATTCACTGGTGGTTTTTCAGTTTTTTATTTCTATCGGGCTTATCATTGCTTCTCTGGTTGTCTTTCAACAATTGAAGTATGTGCAAAATCAAAATCTTGGTTTTGATAAAGACAAGATCATGACAATGATGCACACCATGTCGCTGGGTAAAAATGCAGATGCCTTTAGAAACGAATTGCTTCAGCATTCGGAAGTGCAGGGTGTAACGTTTGTAAACCGCATGCCTCCGAACATTGACTGGAATTCAACCTTTCGTATGAAGGATACAGGTAATGAGCATTTATTGACTGTATATGTTACTGATTTTGATGCCCTGAAAACGATGGGATATCAACTCGTGTCCGGACGGTACTTCTCACGGGATTTTCCATCTGATTCCAGTGCAGTGCTGCTGAATGAAACGGCTATGCGTCATCTGGGCTGGGATAATCATGAGGGTAAGAAATTAATCTCGCGCTTTGGATCAGAGAAGGAATATGATGTGGAGGTGATCGGTGTAATCCGGGACTTTAATTTCGAATCACTGAAAAATAATATCCGCCCGATGATCATTCTTTTAATGCCCGGAGCCAATTTAGAAGCAGGTATTCGCTTTGCATCAACGAATGTTGAAAAAAATATAGAAATCGTTGAAAAAGTCTGGAAGAAGTATGCACCCGATGCTCCTTTTGAGTACAGTTTTCTTGATGCAAACTTTGCTGATAAGTACAAAGCAGAACAGCGCATGGGGCAGGTGTTTATAATTTTCACCGCGCTGGCTATTATCATCGCCTGCCTTGGATTGCTGGGGCTGGTCACTTATGCGGCCGAGCAACGTGGCAAAGAACTTAGTATACGCAAGGCAATGGGTGCAACTGTAAGTCAACTCGTGCTATTGCTAAGCAAAGATTTCGTAAGGCTTATCGTGATTGCCTTAGTGCTGGCCATTCCCCTAACCTGGTATCTGTTGGAGAAACTATGGCTTGAAAGTTTTGCTTACCGCGTTGGTTTTGATGTGGGAATCATGCTGTTGGCAGGTGGGGTTGCGCTGTTTGTGGCCTTGTTAACCGTCAGTATTAAAGCATATAAGGCGGCTATCAGCAATCCGGTAGAGGCACTTAAGAATGATTAATAAGGATGTAAAACCGGGAATCGTTTCTTATTTATAATCTCACTAAGAGATTCATGCTGAAGAGCGCATACTTTAAATTACCATCATCGTGACTATGGTCTTGTAAAAGCTGATTAATTAGAGCTTCTTTTCCAATACAATAAATTCAAGGGGCTGCTTCGGTTGACCAAAACGCGGATCATTAAACGCAAATGGTTTTTTTTCTCCTGTTGGTGTATAGCCATGGCGCACATACCAATCAATTAATTCTTTGCGCACGGAAATCACAGTCATGAAGATGGATGTACAATTTTGTCGCTTAGCTTCTTCTTCAGCTTCTTTCAATAAAAGTTTACCGATGCCCTTGCCTTGTAACTTTGGTTTTACCGTAAGCATGCCCAGGTAAAGTTTGCCATCTTCTTTTTTTAATTCTACGCACGCAAGAATCTCATTTTCCTCCACATATTTCAAGATGGTCGTTCCCGGGGTCTGAATTAACTCTGCAATGGCTGCCGCATCGGTGCGGGTGCCATCCAGTATATCGGCTTCGGTTGTCCATCCTTGTCGTGAAGAATCTCCGCGATATGCTGAGTTTACAAGTTTGTCAAGTTCAGGGGCGTCTGCAATTACTGCTGGTGTAATCATATTTAAAGATTAAAAAATGAATTCTTAACTCAATAGCGTGAGTAATACTTGCGCGAGAATTATTTTAGTAAGTGTGGCAATAGGAAAGACCGATGAATAGCCAATGTTCGGTTGTTCACTTTTTGCCTGCTCATTTACAAATGCCAGCACGGCAGGTTGAGTTTGAATGCCACCCAACATACCCGCTAATTTTGGGAAAGGTATTTTTAAAAGGAAGTGGCCCAATGAAAGAAATAACAACCCAACAATCATTGTAATGGCTGCGCCCAATAGAAAAAATGTGATGCCATCACCACCTTGCATCATTGTTTCTTTAAATGCATATCCTGATCGTGTTCCTATACCAGCAAGAAATAAAACCAACCCTAACTCACGCACTGTTTGACTGGCGCTGTATGGCATCACAAACACTAATTTGCCTACACGGTTTACAGCCCCGAGTATAAGCGCTACAATCAGCGGTCCACCTGCAATGCCGAATTTGATTGTAATATTTCCTGGCAGCGGTATAGGGATCATGCCCAATAAGAATCCGGCAGCTACACCGAGACCAAGTGTGAGAATATCAATATGACTTTGTGCAGCATAACTATCGCCAAAAAATTTACTGGCAGAGGCTAATTCATTTCTTCCCGTAAGAATACGCACACGATCACCAAACTGAAGAGTAGTTTCTGAATTGGGCAAAAAGTCGATATCACCTCTTCGTATGCGCGTGATGATAATGCCCATGGTATAAGGCAAGTTCAGATCTTTTAGTGTTTGACCTATTATTTCCTGATTTGAAACAAATATCCTGCGGATGTCCAGTTGCTGATGCTCTACCTCAAGGTTAAATTCACTGCGAACTCCTAAAACAGGAATGGCTTTTTCAATCTCATTGGGTTTGCCTACAATAGTTATTAAATCACCAGGCATTGGCTTGGAGTCATCCATGGCAACGGTTGAATTGCCTTCATGTTTTATACGCCCAAATACCACATTTAATTTATTATCTGCTTTTATCTGACGAATAGTAAGTCCGGTAATTTTTTCATTAGTGATCGTGATGGTAGCGTTGGTGAGTTTTTCTGATTCAGTAACTGCAGCAGGAACTTTGAGTGATGTTTTAAATATTTTTTGAAAAAGTACTATCGCCAGTATCATTCCAATTACACCCATCGGATAGGTTACTGAATAAGCAACCACCGGCTCAGACAATGCGGTTTCCAACAAAGAGGCCGGAGTAACTCCTTTCATAAATTCGAGTGAGGCTGCAAGCGAAGGTGTATTGGTAAGACTGCCCGAAAATATCCCAGCCAGGTAAGAATACTTGAAAGAGGTGAATGAACTGATTAAAAGCACTAACAGAAACGCAACTGCGATGGCACTGAAGGCAAGCGCATTTTCACGCCAGCCTTTCTTTTTCAGATTTCCAAAAAACTGTTCACCACTGGAAATGCCAATACAATAAATGAAAAGCACCAGGCCAATCTCATAAACAATAGCCGGTAACTTAATATCGGGAGAGAGGGCTCCAAATGCCAGGCCGGTAAATAATACTGAGGCGATGCCAAGATTCACTCCGGCAATTCTGATTTTACCCAACGGTGCGCCCACTGCCAGCACAACAAATAACAGAAGCAGTGGTGAAGTTTTGAGAAGTTCGATCATTTCAGGTTTTTTTCACGGAGGTATCAGTTGTCCTACACCTCAAAGGTGCAGGACAACTGATCAATTCTTCTTCTGTGTAATTTTATCGATATCCGGCAAGCTATAGTTTTCAAAGATGGAAGACTGCTTCATCAGGTCTTCAATATCTTTCACTGTGCGGGGTGCAAGCTTTGAAAGATGCTCGTAGCCATCTTTGGTAATCAGAAAATCATCTTCAATGCGCACCGCGATACCCCACCATTTTTTATCACAAGGTGCATTATCGGGAATATAAATGCCCGGCTCAATCACGATGGTATTATTTTCTTCAATCATGGCATCACCACGATCATGCACATCCAACCCGATATGATGACTTACGCCATGCGGAAAATACATATGTTTCTCGCCTGGCTTGGCAATGCCTAATTCTATTAATCCACGATTTACCACCGCACGACATGTGTCAGTAAGCACTGAGCGCTTAATGCCGGGCTTGCAAATTTTCATAGCTGCCTCCTGTGCTTTTAATGCCAGTTCATAAATGGCTTTTTGTTCCGGAGAAAATTTTCCGTTTACCGGGATGGTGCGTGTTATATCAGCGGTGTAACCATGATACTCTGCACCCAAATCCATCAGGATTAATTCTTTAGAAGTTACGTTTGGTTTATAATTATCAATGTAATGAAGTATGCAGCCGTTATGGCCTGCGCCTACAATGGAAGGATAACCCAGATCTTCTGCTTGATATTTCTTGAATACAAATTCATGAATACCCTGTATCTCGCGCTCCGACATGCCGGGCTTTATCGCTTTCATCACTTCTACCTGACCCATGCAGGATATAGCAACAGCTTTTTTTATCATTTCAATTTCTTCCGGAGTTTTTATACCGCGTAGTTTGCTCATCAGACTGGCGAGACCTTTTGTGTCGAGGTTGTTTTTTTGTGGCTCTACCGCTAACGTGGTTGCGTTCTTATCAGGATAATTTACTTTCGTTTTGAAGTCGACAATCATGCTATAAAGATCAGATGAATCGCGTGGGTTATCACGCACATCATTCATGAAATCAAAAAATAGAATTTTATCAAATTTGCTGAAGTCGACTTTATATTTTTTGAATTCGGTGTTGTTAAAAGCCTGCTCAAAACCCAGAACATCTTTTACACCTTGTTCACCCAATCTTCTGCCCGTCCACATTTCGCGCATGGCATTTCGCGGTTGCACAAAAAGTATTTCATTATACATGGTTCCGTTGGCTGCTGCTTGTTTGTCCTTGAAAATAAAAAGCACGGCATCGGGTTCTTTATAACCGGTGAGATAATAGAAATCAGGATCCTGGTGGTAGATGTATTCCACATCATTGGCGCGGTTGCGCACGGGGTTGGCAAAAAATACGGCCACCGAATTAGTTGGTAAGATGCCGCGGAGTTGCTCTCTGCGGTCTTTATGAAAATCTTTGGATAGAAAATCATCTGGTAAATCTGGATTCTGTGCTCCAAGTGTGTAACTGATACATAGTATAAGAAGCGAAAAAAGTATTTTCATAAGCGTGTTTTTATGTTGTTAAATATAAGGTGATAGTACGTAGAATAAAATTTAATTTATCTGATGAATGGGCAACAATTTTAAAATTTGAGAAAGGTCCATAGAGGTTTATATCTTTGAAGGAAATATGCACCTCATGAATTACCGGATTGATTTATTTTCCATGTTCATCTTTCTCGGTGTGGTGCAAGGTGTCTTT
>JALOMN010000137.1 GCA_025455445.1 Cyclobacteriaceae bacterium | reverse complement strand
AGGTAAAAACTTTATCATCGGTGGCTTCAATAAAAGCTTGTTATATATCTATAATGCAGAGAAGAAAGGTGTTGCCGGATACATTCACCTTTACAATGATGACTGGGCTGTTGTTTCAGCCGATGGGCGTATGGATGGCTCATTACCTGCGATCAAAAATTTATCATGGATGGAAGGGTTTATCAATATTCCACTAGAAAACACCTTTGATGCAAACTTCACTCCTCGCCTTCTCAACCAGCTTACTTCTGAAGAAACTACTCAAACAGAATTTAAAGTAGAGCAGGCTGCCAAAGAAATTCCAGTAATTAAAGTGCTCTCAATTGACGGTAAACCATTTACTGCCAGCGCTGCACAGTCCACTATGCGCACTTCCAAAAAATTAATCAGTATCAAACTCAATGTGGAGAAAAACCAACATCAGGTAGATGAAATCAGACTATATCAAAACAGCAAATTGGTTAGCACTCTGAACAGCAAGGATGGACTACCGGCCGATTTGAGTTTTCAGGTGAATCTGACAGATGCCTTTGGTCAGGAAAATTATTTTTATGTAACCGCAAAAAGCAAACAAGGGTTCGACTCTGAGAAAACTAACTTTATCATTACCTATGAAGGCAAGACGGATGAAAAACCAGTGTTATATCTGTTTACCATTGGTGTGAATGAATATCGTAACACAAAATACAATCTGAATTTTGCTGTTGCCGATGCTGCTGGTTTTGAAGAGCAGGTTAAAAAAACCAGCTCAGGTTTGTTTGATAATATAGTCGTTACCTCTTTACGCAACAATAAAGTTACCAAGGCAGCAGTGGCTGCAGCATTAAAAGATGTGCAAGCCAAAGCCAAGGAGCAAGACATGTTTATCTTCTACTATGCAGGGCACGGTGTAATGTCTGAATCTACCAGCGCACAATCACAATTTTACCTGGTACCCTATGATGTAACACAACTTTATGGTCGTGACGATATGCTGGCCGATAAAGGCATCTCAGCAAGTGAACTGAAAGAACTTTCCAAAGGCATCAATGCACAAAAGCAAGTGTTTATACTCGATGCATGCCAGTCATCCGGTGCGTTGGAGTCGGTAGCAGTGCGCGGTGCAGCCGAAGAAAAAGCATTGGCACAACTTGCCCGCAGCACGGGCACCTTCTGGATTACCGCCACCGGGTCACAACAGTTTGCTACTGAATTTGCAGAGCTGGGCCATGGGGTGTTTACCTATTCATTAATCGAAGGGTTGGCGGGCAAAGCTGATAATGGTGACAAGCGAATTACCATCAAGGAACTTAGTGCCTACATTGAAAACCGTGTGCCCGAATTATCAGAAAAATACAAAGGCACTTCGCAGTTCCCTTCCGGTTATTCTTTTGGAAATGACTTCCCTGTAGGAATAATTAAGTAGCGATTTCATTCTGGTTAATAGCTTAGTAATTAAAATCTCTGATCTCAATGATCTAAGTCATGTGCAATAGCGCGCGGAACTATTATTTTACTTTAGAAGGAAAAGGAACATGATATGAAACAACGCCTGCTGCCAGTTGTCGTAATACTCCTGAGTTTATCCTTAAGAGTACTTAGTCAAGACACAACAGCAGTGCCTAAAAAACGCGAATTCAAAAAACTGGATATTTTTCCCGCCATCAGTTACTCACCAGAAACGAAACTAACCTTAGGTGCTATCGGGATTAAATATTTTGATTTCTCAAAAGGAGATGCGACTACCCCAATATCGAATCTGGAATTTCTGGGCGTATATACTTTAAATAAACAAATCATTTTTGAAAGTCGATGGGAGTTGTTCTTTACTCAATCCAAGTGGCGCAGCAGAGGAGAACTTTTCTTTAACCGTTACCCCGATAGAAACTATGGCATGGGCAATACCGCTTCTGCCAGAGTAGTAGAGGTTGACAAAGATGGCGAACGGGACACACTCAATTATCTGAACTTCAATTCTGACCGGATCAAGTTTTCGCCCGTAATCCTTCGACAGGTTTTACCTCATTTCTTTATGGGTATTCAGTACGACATGGAATATCTATTTAATTTGAAAGCCATTGCCCCAGAGTATTATTTTTTAAATAGTGAAGCGGAATATATCAAAGAGATGCCCGTTGAAGGCACACGCTCTGGATTAGGAATACAAATGCTATATGATACCCGCGATTTTATAATGAACCCTCTTAAAGGCAGCTTGTTTGAGATTAATGCTATAAACTATGCCCACTACTTAGGAAGCGATTTTAAATTTACCAGTTTTTCAGCCGACATCCGGCAGTACATCAATACATTTAAAAATCATACACTCGCTTTGCGGGGTTATGCATCCAGGCAATGGACAAATGATCAGGTTCCGATGAGAGCATTGTCGCGCGTGGGTGGCCATAAATTCATCCGGGGATATTTTAAAGGAACTTACCAGGATTATAATCTTGCCGCCTTTGAAATGGAATACCGACTCCCCTTCTGGCCAGAAAATACTGATTCACATCTTTGGCAGGTCTGGAAAAGAATTGGATTTGTTGGCTTTTTAAGCGGAGCGCAGGTAGCACATGATCTCTCCGGCTTCAAAGCGGATCAATTTAATTTGGCAGCCGGTGGCGGACTGCGAATTCTTTTCAATCCTAAAACGCGTGTGAATATAAGAATAGATTATGCTGTAGGCCTTGCAGAGGGTTCTGCCGGTGACGGAAAACGGCAAAGTGGATTTTACTTTTATCTTGGAGAAGCATTTTGACTATATGACGCATAAGATTTATGCAAATGAACGCTGGCACAGAACAGTTATTAAAGAATGACAAAAAGGTCATCCACGCCTGGGCGATGTATGATTGGGCCAATTCAGTCTATGCATTAGTAATCACATCAGCTGTCTTCCCCGCCTATTATAATTCGTTAACTTCTGAAGATGACAATAACAGAATTAGCATATTTGGATTAAACATAGAAAATACAGCAGCCTATTCAATTAACCTGGGTATAGCCTTCGGAATTATTGCACTTATTTCTCCCATGCTCTCTTCTATTTCTGATTTCTCAAGCAATCAGAAAAAATTCATGCGCTTCTTTTGCTACCTGGGTGCATCCGGTTGTATGTTACTATTTCTGTTTGTAAGCAGTGTACAGGTAACATGGGCACTACTCTTTATGATGTTGGCAACAATAGGCTATTCAGGAAGCATCGTATTTTATAATTCCTATCTACCCGCAATTGCCACAGAAAATAATCAAGATAAGGTGAGTGCAAGAGGCTATGCCTATGGATACCTTGGCGCAACCACACTGCTAATCATAAATCTTTTAGCAATTCTTAATCAAAAAAGTCTGGGCATTTCAGATGACACGTTGTTACCCAGGCTTTCTTTTCTGCTAACCGGTATATGGTGGTTCGGTTTTGCTCAGATTACCTTCCGAAGACTGCCTGATGGAATTTATTCCAAAAGACCAACTGAAAGTAATTATTTATTAAATGGATATAAGGAATTAATAAAGATATGGCAGCGACTAAAGTATGAACCTATCTTAAAAAGATTTTTGCTTAGCTTCTTCTTTTATATCATGGGTGTTCAAACCGTTATGTTTATGGCCGCCTCCTTTGGTGAAAAGGAAATTCATCTTTCTATGATGCAACTCATTATCACGATTTTACTTTTAGAATATGTAGGCATTGCCGGTGCATTTCTCTTTGCATGGATCTCAAAAAAAACCGGCAACATCCTTGCACTTATCATGGCAGTTGCTGTATGGATAGGAATCTGCATCGGCAGCTATTTTATTCAGACAGCAACCCATTTTTATATTGCAGGATTCTGTATTGGAATGGTGATGGGTGGGATACAGTCGCTTTCACGATCAACCTATTCTAAAATAATTCCTAAAACCGAAAATAACGCGGGTTACTTCAGTTTCTTTGATGTATGTGAAAAACTTGCCATGATGTGTGGCCTTGTGATGTGGGGTGTATTGGATAATATTACCGGCAGCATGCGAAATTCAATTTTTGCGCTTGGCATCTGGTTTACTATTGGTCTTATCCTGTTATTTTTTGTCCATAAAACGGAACAAAAAAGCAGTGTGATTATTAAGTAGTCAAGGCTTATCTGAAGTTATACACAATTTCAAACATCATCTATATTTCTTAATTACATATTAAACATTATTTAAAGTAACTTACTCACATTGAATCAAATCCATTCTTTTTGTTAATCGATTTTAATGGAGCCCTTATATATATTTGCCTGAAGTAATTTACGATGACTTTATCTGCCGAAAATATACTTTTATTAGGTTCTATTTTGCTCTTCATCAGCATTGTGGCGAGCAAAACTTCCTTCCGATTTGGAGTACCAACCCTGCTATTGTTTTTAGTTGTGGGTATGCTGGCTGGCTCTGAAGGACCCGGTGGAATTTATTTTAACGACCCTAAACTAGCACAGTTTATCGGAGTAGGCGCGCTTACGCTGATTCTGTTTTCCGGAGGCATGGACACTAAACTTGAAAGTATCCGGCCTGCGCTGAAGAATGGTATCGCGCTTGCCACGATGGGAGTATTAATCACTGCCCTATCGGTGGGTGCATTTGCTGCGTGGATATTGGATATACCCATAGAAGTGGGTCTGTTGCTGGGTGCCATTGTTTCTTCTACCGATGCTGCCGCAGTGTTTTCAATTTTGAGAACACGAAATGTAGGATTAAAAGGCATGCTTCGTCCGTTACTTGAGTTTGAAAGTGGCAGCAACGATCCCATGGCCTACTTTCTTACCATCAGTTTTATAGAGTTAGTCTTGAATCCTGAAGCCTCTTTGTTATTGCTTATTCCAAAATTTTTAAAGGGAATGGCGATTGGTGCAGCCTGTGGTTTTGGCGGAGGTAAATTAATGATTTATGTGATTAACAAAATAAAGCTGGATGCGGAAGGACTTTATCCTGTGCTGGTTTTATCACTCGTGTTCTTTATTTTTTCTTTTACTGATAGTATTGGTGGCAACGGCTTCCTCGCCATTTATAGCGCGGGTATTTTATTGGGTAACAGTAATATTATTCATAAAAAAAGTCTCATTAAGTTTTTCGATGGCTGGTCGTGGCTCATGCAGATTATTATGTTCTTGACATTAGGGTTGCTTGTATTTCCAAGTGAGATTGTTCCAATCATGGGAGAAGGATTATTGATTTCCATATTCCTCATCTTGGTAGCCAGGCCGCTTTCTATATTCATCACCTTAGCCTTTTCAAAAGACTTAAATAATAGAAAGAAACTTTTTCTTTCATGGGTTGGTTTGAGAGGCGCAGCCCCAATCGTGTTTGCTACGTATCCGTTAATTGCAGGTATTAGTTATGCCAATACTATTTTCAACCTGGTATTTTTTATTTCAGTTAGCTCTGTAATCTTTCAGGGAACTACTCTTTCTATCATTGCAAAATGGCTTCACGTGGCCGTGCCTTCGAGTTTAAAACGGAAGTTCCCGCTGGACCTTGAGTTAAGAGATGATTCAAAGTCAGAACTGGTTGAATTAGATATTCCAACACAATCAAATGCAATAGGAAAACAGCTGGTTCAA
>JALOMN010000136.1 GCA_025455445.1 Cyclobacteriaceae bacterium | reverse complement strand
CAAAGATGCGCAGCAAGGAACGCTTGATTTTGGCAAATACAATGTACTGAATATGCTGAATGTGAAGTATGTAGTATATGGTGCTGAAGCACAAAATATAATTCCGAACGCGGCCACCAATGGTGCTGCCTGGTTTGTAAAAAGTATAATGAAGGTGAATTCACCTGCTGAAGAGTTGAAGCAAACTACCTTGGTCAATACAAGAGAGATCGCAGTAATTAATGAAAAGCTGTGGCAAGTTGATTCTCCGGTAACCATCGATAGTACCGCTTCAGTTTCATTACTGGAACACACACCACCATATCTGAAGTACGAATCTCAATCCACAGTGAAAGGTGTGGTTGTCTTTTCTGAAATCTATTATCCTAAAGGTTGGCATGCCTTTATTGATGGTAACGAAGTGCCGATCATGCAGGCTGATTATGTTTTGCGTGCGTTGGAAGTTCCTGAAGGTAAGCACACCATAGAATTTAAATTTGAACCGAAACCATATGTGATTGGCAACAAAGTGACGATGGCATCGGGTTGGCTTCTGTTGCTAATTGTTTTAGGTGCATTTGGCTGGTCGTTTAAGAACGAGTAACACTACTCGTCCTTTAGCACGTTCACCGGGTTTGTCATGGCAGCTTTCACCGCGTGAAAGCTGGTGATGATCATCGCAATGGCAAATGTGATCAAGCCGGTGAAAATAAAAACACCTGCAGAAGGAGTTATGCGATATGCGAAATCCTCCAGCCAATTATTCATCAGCCACCACGTAAGCGGTGTAGCAATCACAAACGCAATCAGGATCAGTGACGAAAAGCTTTTTGAAATCAGCCTGAGGATATCAAACACAGTGGCCCCTGATACTTTGCGGATGCCGATTTCTTTGGTTCGTTGTTCGAGGCTGTAAATAATCATTCCTAGAAGTCCGAGTGCTGCAATCAGGATAGCAAGCATGGCCATCACGGTTAGGATTTTTCCAAATTGCTGCTGTGTCTTGAACGTGTTGACAAAGGCTTCATCCATAAATTCATATTGCAATGGAAGTGCACCGGCATGTGTTTTCCAAAGTGAGCCCAGGTCGGCCAGCGTGTTATTCCATTCGTCACCCGACTGGGGCGTAATGCGCAGGGCTAGATATTTCTTGGAGCCAACACCAAACAGGTTTTTTGATTGATTATGAAATATGGCCATGGGTTCGATGGGATTTTCGAGCGACCAAAAATGAAAGTCTTTCATAATACCAATCACTTCGAAGGTAATCTCGCCATCCGGTGTCGATATTTTCTTTCCGAGCACCGATTCATCCGCAGCCCAGCCAATGCGATTAATAGCAGTCTCGTTCAAAATCACACGTTCATAATCTGATGGTTTGTCTGCATGAAAAGTGCGACCGGTTTTCATTTGAATGCCCAGTGTAGAAATATAATGTTCATCTCCGGTGGTATAGTTCAGAGCGAAGCTTTGGTTGTTCATTCCCTCGGCACTGAATTTATCGCCCGCCCATATTCGAGGCGGAACGGAGGTACATTGTGAAGTGCTGATTACTCCGCGGATATTTTTTGCTGCCTCTGTTAAGCTTTCTGGGTTGGTTAACAGTTCGAGGTTGTTTACCACCAGCAGATTTTCCTTTTCAAAGCCAAGATCTTTTTCTGATACATATTTCAACTGTTGAAATACAATAGCCGTGCTCGCGAGTAATACGATGGCAACACTGAACTGCACGACTACCAGCGTGTTTCTGAATGCCCGGCCATTAAAACCTGATTTTAATTTGCCTTTGATGCCTTCTATCGGGTGAAATCCGGTAAGGAAGAATGTGGGATAACTGCTGGCTAATAAAGCCATAGCCAGTATCAAAAGCCCAGATGAGAAAATTATTACGGTGTCAGACAACAAGCCAAAAGAAATCGTTTTGCCTGTAAGAAGGTTGAAACCTGGAATCAGTATCTGTATGAATGCCAGCGACAACACCAATGCAATTACACAGAAGGTGAGCGCTTCCGCGAAATAACTGAAGCCAAGTTCTTTCCGGCCCAGACCCAATATTTTTCGAATGCTTGCTTCCTTTACCCTGCGGGTGAATTGGGCAGTAGACAGGTTCATGAAATTAATGCAAGCGAGTAATAAAATGAATACAGCAATTCCTGACATCGCATACACGATCTTTTTGTTGCCCGCGTCATTCAGTCGATTATAGACAACTTCGGCAGGTAAATGGATTTCCAGCATGGGCTGCAGAAACAATTCCCACTTCTTTCCTGATTTGAGGTATTCGTCATACGAGATATTCATCACACGTTTCAGTGTTTCTTCCGCATACTTAGGTGGTATTGTAGCCAGTCTGGCCTCCGTGTTTTTCAACTCGGTATTCTCGCGAAAGCGCACAAACGTTTCAAGCTGTGTCCATACCCAACTCCAATGCAGTCTCTCGATTACCGGGAAACTGTTTTGTGCGATGAGCACATCAAATTCAATGTAGGAGTTATCGGGTGTGTCTTCGGCAACACCAGTCACTTCAAAGGTCTGTTGCTCTGAATGTGAACCAAGTCTGAGTAGTTTACCTACCGGGTTTTCATCACCAAAATATTTTTTCGCGGTGGATTGTGAAAGTACCAGCGTATTCGCTTGACGTAATGCGACTTGCGGGTTGCCCGCTAAAAGTGGAAAGTTGAACATGCGGAAGAAGTTGGTGTCCGCGGCCAGCACACGCTCTTGCTCAAAACTGATAACCTCGCCTTTGGGATTTGTATAAGAAATGATGTAATCACCGGGCGTATGAATACGCGTCATAAGCTCCACTTCCGATAATTCTTCTAGCATGGCATTGCCTACACCAGGTCCAGTGGAAGCAAATTGCGTGTTGTCATTTTCGCCCCAGATGAATGTTTGATTTACACGATAAATTCTTTCGACCTGCGGATGGAATGCATCATAGCTTAACTCATGTCTTACATAAAGGTAAATCAGCAACGCACTCGTAATACTTACCGTCAGGCCCAGAAGATTTATGATTGTGAATAATTTTTGTCTTAACAGGTTTCGGGTGAATATCAGGAGATAGTTTTTAAGCATGGTCAAGCAATGGTTAGCGTGCCTGTATTCCAAAGCCTGTACCAGAAGATAAATGTCAGAATAGAAGCTGATTTAAGTATTTCGCAAAATTCAGTTGTTCATTGCTGAATTACTTCGTCCGAAATCGGGCGCTATTTATAATAAAAGAACCAGTGATAAAAATTCCTGCTATTTTAATGGTGAAGGTTATAAACAAGTATATGTAGCACTTATTATGTGTATGCGTGCAAAAGAAATATATCTTCCGAAACTTTCAGGTGTTCATTTAAAGTTCACTTCAATGTTGAAGAAGGCAACCCTGATTCAAGAGCCATGTATTGCATGGACTTGAAGATGAAGCTTTGTAAAATTCCAATGATACTGTTATTTCCTGACTCAACATTCTAAATATTCTTTGAGTATGCGAGCGAAATATGTTGCTACTTTCAAAAAAGAACCTGACTTTTATTCAGTTAATATTTTGCAAAGTGTATGCTTTGTAGAAAATTAGTCTGAACCTTAACCTTATAAAAATATAGCCATATGGGTTTATCTGTTTTAGATTACGTTGTGTTCGGTGCTTACTGCGCATTGATTTTGGGTATCGGCCTTTGGGTTTCACGAGAGAAAGACGGTAAACAAAAAAATGCGGAAGACTACTTTCTTGCCAGCAAATCACTACCCTGGTGGGCGATAGGTGCATCACTAATCGCTGCCAATATCTCGGCAGAGCAGTTTATTGGAATGTCGGGCTCTGGCTTTGCCATTGGATTGGCAATCGCCAGTTATGAATGGATGGCCGCGATTACATTGCTGTTAGTAGGTAAATATTTTCTGCCGATATTCATCAACAAAGGAATTTATACCATTCCGGAATTTGTAGAGAAACGCTTTAGTAAAAATCTTAAAACCATCCTGGCTATTTTCTGGATAGCCTTATTTGTATTTGTAAATCTTACCACGGTGCTTTACTTAGGGGCACGTGCCATGGATACTGTGATTGGCACGGGTGACGGAAGTCTTATGACGTACAGCATTCTGGGTCTTGGATTATTTGCGGCTGCCTATTCTTTATATGGTGGATTATCAGCAGTAGCCTGGACGGATGTAGTGCAAGTTGTTTTACTGGTAGGTGGCGGTCTGCTAACTACCTTCATCGCGTTAGAACAGGTGTCTCCGACCGGAGGTATCATTGATGGATTTATCCACGTGTACAAAACAGTTCCCGGAAAGTTTTCAATGATTTTGGAAAAGGGTGAAATTATTACTCCGGATGGAAGAGATGCCTGGTGGGATTTGCCCGGACTTGCCGTATTGGTAGGGGGTATGTGGGTAGCAAATGTGTACTACTGGGGTTTCAACCAATATATCATTCAAAGAACATTGGCTGCCAAGAGCTTGCAGGAATCGCAGAAAGGCATTGTGTTTGCCGCGGCACTGAAAATGATAATCCCGTTAATTGTGGTCATTCCTGGTATAATCGCATATGTGATGAATGCGGATGCTTCAGGCACACTTACCTCTGCCACATTAGATCCTAGTTTTGTTAGTAAAACGGGTTCAGTAGTAAATGATAATGCATTCCCCTGGTTAGTGCGCACATTTATTCCTGTAGGGTTGAAAGGTCTTGTAATGGCTGCACTGGCAGCAGCGATTGTTTCTTCGCTTGCTTCCATGTTAAATTCAACTTCCACCATTTTTACGATGGATATTTTCAGACCCTATATCAATAAGAATGCAACCGATAAACAAACTGTAACGGTAGGACGATTGAGTGGTGCGGTAGCGTTGGTTATCGCAATGCTTATTGCACCTATGTTAGGCAACTTAGGTCAGGCATTTCAATTCATTCAGGAATATACAGGTGTGGTTAGCCCTGGAATACTTGCTGTATTCATTATGGGTTTATTCTGGAAACGCGCTACCAATAATGCCGCTATCTGGGGTGTTATTATGTCAATACCCATTGCGATGTATTTCAAAGTTGCACCCAACGGTTGGTCTGATGCCGCATTCTTTGTGAATATTCCATTTATGAATCAAATGATGTTCACTGCCTTATTTTCAATGTTGATTATTTTAGTAATCAGTCATCTTGAAGGTAAAGGGACAGCAGATTCAAAAGCGATTTTAATTTCACCAGGGTTCTTTAAAACTGAGCCAACCTTTAATATTGGTGCAATCATTATTATGATAGTGTGTGCATTCCTTTATGCAATTTTCTGGTAGGCTGCTGATTGTATTTCAGAAGAAGCACACATGCATTTAGAGGAAAAGGTTCGTGCCGTGGAGGAAGTATTTACCAGGCTGGATGAAGCGATTGCTTCATTTCAATCAGCCACTAACCTGCATTGTAAATTTGGTTGTGGTAAGTGTTGTTTTAAGCCGGATATCGAAGCTACGATTTTAGAATTTTTGCCTTTTGCTTACCATCTCTATAAAGAAGGTAACGCAGACCAATGGCTTGATGTGCTCAATCAAACTGACTCTTCTATTTGCCTGATTTTAAACCCTACACA
>JALOMN010000135.1 GCA_025455445.1 Cyclobacteriaceae bacterium | reverse complement strand
AATATAGCAGATACTTGTTTGATGGTAAGTTCAGTAGTGTCCATCTCAAAGCGAACTCCCCCAAAGGTTTTATATGCTTTAATTTCCTGCGCTATTAAACTGACAGACAAGAGAACGCAACTAGTAAGAAGAGTAAGAAATTTTTGCATACAATTTTTTTGTATCAACTTCCTAATCTTTTAGCGACTTCATCCCAGTTCACCACATTCCACCAATTGGCTACATATTCGTTGCGCTTGTTTTGATATTTCAGATAGTAGGCATGTTCCCACACATCAAGCGCAAGCAAAGGGGTGCCTTTTAAATCACTTACATCCATCAATGGATTATCCTGGTTAGCAGTAGATCCAATTTTCAATGAGCTGCCATCTTTTACCAGCCATGCCCAGCCCGATCCAAAGCGCGTCATGGCTGCTTGTGTAAACTGTTCTTTGAATTTTTCGAATGAGCCAAAAGATCCATTTAAAGCTTCCGCTACTTTTCCGACAGGAGCGCTGCTGGCTGGCTTCATTATCTGCCAGAAAAAATTATGGTTCCAGGCACCTCCGCCATTATTTCTAGCCTTGGCAGAAAGTTTAGATGTATTGGCAAAAAATTCTTTTTCCGATGGATAAGAAATGCTCTCTGCAGCGATGGCATCATTCACGTTTTTAATGTAAGCAGTGTGATGTTTCCCATAATGTATTTCCATCGTAAGCGCATCAATGTATGGCTCTAACGCATTATTTGTGTACGGTAAAGTAATTTGGGCAAATTTAATAGGAGCGTTTGCATGAGCAAATAATGATTCTGGTTTAAAGGCAACAGAGGCGGCCGCGAGCGACATCGCTCCACCTTTGATTGTTTTATGTACAAATTCTCTTCTGCTTAGCTTTTTCATATATTTTATTTTTCTGAGTGTAATCGAAAATCATGCCTTAGTGAGTGCATCAGGTAAAATTACCTAAATTTATTTAGCTTGCGATAACCTCTAATTCTACCTTATTATGGCGGAGATACTCTATGATGCAATTCCCTCATTGGATCTGGCCGATTTCACCAGCGGTGATCCCCTTCGAAAAAGTAAATTTGTTAAAGACCTGGGCGATGCATACAACAATATTGGCTTTGTAGCCATACGCAATCATTATCTCACAGATGAACTATCTGCAAACTTGTATGATACGATAAAACGGTTTTATGCATTGCCGGATAGTGTGAAACAAAAATATGAGATAGCAAACCTTGCAGGACAGCGCGGGTATATTGGTAAGGGAAAGGAACATGCGAAAGGAAGAAATACTGGTGACTTAAAAGAGTTTTATCATGTAGGACAGGAAGTGCTGGACGAAGATCCCATTAAGCAGGAATATCCCGATAATGTATGGCCAACAGAATTTCCTGAGTTTAAAGAAATTGCACTTGAGGTATACAAGCGCCTGGAAAACACCGGTGTGCAGATGCTTAAGGCGATTGCTCTTTATTTAGGGTTGCCCGAAGATTACTTTGATGCAAAAGTCAAACATGGTAATAGTATCCTTCGTGCGATACATTACTTTCCTATTTCTGATCCGGCTTCTGTGCCAGCTGATGCGGTGCGTGCCGCAGAGCATGGCGACATTAATCTGATTACATTATTAATGGGAGCAAGTGCCGATGGATTGCAGGTTCTCCGCAGAGATGGCAAATGGATTCCAATCACCGCATTGCCCGAACAACTGGTGGTGAATGTAGGTGATATGTTGGAAAGACTGACGAATAAAAAACTTAAGTCTACTATTCATAGAGTGGTAAACCCGCCCCGTCATTTGATGAATACACCGCGGTATTCGATACCTTTTTTTATGCATCCCCGATCGGAAATGGACTTATCGGCATTACCTTCATGTGTAGATGCAACGCATCCTAAACTATGGGAAGACATTACAGCCGGAGAGTTTTTAAATCAGCGGTTACGCGAAATTGGATTAAAGAAATAAACCCACAACACGTTGATTAAGCGTGTACGATATATCATTTTTTTAAAAGATGTTCTTCTTCTTTCACTTACTTGCTTTGGTGGACCGCAAGCGCATATTGCACATTTTCAAAATGTGCTGGTGAAGAAACGCAGATACGTGAGTGAACATGAACTGCTCGAATTGAATGCTCTTTGCCAGGTGATACCAGGGCCTACGTCAACTCAAACGCTGTCTGCAGTGGGGTTTCAGCTTGGTGGTCCTTCGTTAGCTTACCTTACTTTGCTTATTTGGTTACTCCCGTCAATGATTATTATGACGGCAGCCGGGTTGTTGGTTAATAGCTATGATGCAAAAGATATTTCATTAAATTTTACCAGGTTTATACAACCCATGGCAGTTGGTCTGATTGCCTGCGCGGCTTATTCGATAAGTCTTAAGACTGTAACTACAAAGCGCGGCATTGCGCTTATGGTGATTGCAGGAGTAGCTACTTATTTAGTAAAAAGTCCATGGATATTTCCGGTGGTGCTGGTGGTTGCTGGTTCTTTTACTGCCTTCAATTATAAGGCGCATCCGAGGCAAGAGAAAAAGAAATTTGATGTACGTTGGGCAAACTTTTTTTTATGGGCTGGAGTATTAATTTTTGCTGCCTTGCTAGGATGGGCAACTAAAAAGATTCCCGAACTTACTTTGCCAGTTCGCCTATTTGAAAATTTTTATCGAAATGGAAGTTTGATTTTTGGCGGAGGTCAGGTACTGACACCGATGCTTTACACTGAATTTGTACAATATTCAAAACCACTCCACCATCAGATTTCACATGACGAATTTCTTTCAGGCTATGCATTTGCCCAAGCATTGCCGGGACCAGTATTTTCATTCAGTTCTTATTTAGGTGTGCTTTCAATGCGTGATTACGGAATTGGCGGACAAATTTTTGGGAGTATCATGTCAGCGGCAGGATTATTCCTTCCTGGCACATTTCTTATTTTCTTTATGATAAGAATTTGGGATAGTCTTAAAAAATTCAGAGCAATCAGGGCTTCTTTGGAAGGTATAAACGCTGCTAATGCAGGCTTAGTAGCTGCTGCCGCAGTTTTGCTTTTTCAGCCCCTCGATTTTACACTTTTAAACATATCATTTACAGTAGGCACCTTTGCATTGTGTGCATTTACCAGAATACCCAACTGGTCTGTTATTTTAATTGGACTTGCCTGTGGGTTGGTCTTTTAATTCGAAGCAATAAAAAAACCCTGACATTTCGGTCAGGGTTTTTATTATCTAACTTCTAAGAGATTATCCTAATTTGAACGTAATCGGAATTACCATTTTCTGTCTTACTGGCTTACCTCTTTGTTTGCCGGGTGTCCATGCTGGGGCACTTTGCACAATACGTAAAGCTTCTTCATCACAACCTGCACCAATTCCTTTTAAAACTTTTACATCTACAATAGAGCCGTCACGATTCACAACGAATTCCACGAAAACCTTTCCTTCAATACCCATTCTTCGGGCCTGTGAAGGATATTTAATTTTTTCAGAAACAAATTTGTAAAAAGCCGGATAACCACCTTTAGGGGTAGCAGATTCTTCCACCACAGTGAAAATTTCATCTACGTTTTCCTTTTCTTCAACCGGAGCTACTACGATCTCTTCAATTTTAGTATCCTCAGAAACTTCTACATCGAACTTAATATTCAGTTCTTCCTTGATTTCCTCAGTATCAGGTACTTCTACAATTTGTGGCTGCTGAATAATAGGTGCTGGTGGAGGTGGTTGTTCCGTTGGGGGAACTTCAAGCATTTCTTCAAAAACGTTTGAGCTTTTACCTTGTAATTCAAGTAAAGAATCATCATAATCCTTCCACTCAAATGCAGTAAAAACCAAAGAAATTGTCACCAATAAGCCAATGCTGAAAAAAAAGCCGGTTTTTTTCATTAAGTCAGCCGATTCTGTCTTTTTCGCTTCCATACGTTAAATTTTCGGTTTAGGATTTCAAATATAGTAATACAATCCAGAATTGATTATCCAGTCACATAAAATCACAAAATTTTTAAGAATTATTTTCTGTTGCCGTAAAATAACGTAAAGAAAACGGTTGGGAATACAGAATAATTTTCGGCTGTTGGCATTAATACGATTTCGTTGAAGTAACTATCCAGCAATACACCCACTTCAAAACCGCTTACTTGAGTTTTTGTAAAGCCAAATTCGAAATTCAAGGCTGCCTTTAAATTTCCTCCTATTTGTATGTTGGATTGGCCGAGACCCTCGAAAAGGTATCCTGTGCCTAATATATTATTGAAAGAGTGGTTAGGATTATTGGGGTCATATTGTTCGTGCACGGAAGAATAAAAACTGTTGTCCATCGTGCGTTCTATGTAGTAAGGAGCTACAATTCCAAGAGAAGGACCGGCAGCAAAAACCGCTTTTATTTCAACACCTTGTTGTGGAGCCTTAGTAAATAATATTATGTCTCTTCCATATTGAAAACGCAATGAATAGAGGTAATTACTTTTACCATAGATGAAAGAATTACCAGTAAAATTTGAGTTTTGCTTGGTCTCTTGTGGGTTTTTTACATTCATAACCTCAAGGCCAAATGTCTCGAGCATATGCTCGTTTAACTTACGGGCTTTCTTAAAGGTAAATCCTCCAATCAATCCACCAGAGGAGTTTTTGTTTATTCCCCAGGTAAATTCAGAGTCATATTCGTAGCTATCTTTTGTTTGAGCAAAAGTTAATGTGCTTATCAAAATAATGGGGAGAAAAAGTATCAATTTCATGTTAACCTTCATTCCTTCCGCTTTTCTTTGTCAGTCAATTTAGTATAAAAGTATATTAAGAAACTCAAAAAACACAGTTTTGTTATGAATCACATGGCAGAAGTTATTTACCAGGGCCATTTGCGCACACAGGCTTGTCACATTCAATCCGGTAACATAATCGTTACAGATGCACCAGTCGATAATAATGGCAAAGGGGAGGCATTTAGCCCCACTGACCTTGTTAGCGCTGCATTGAGCAGTTGCATGATGACCATTATGGGTATTGTTGCTGAACGTGATGGCATCGACTTAAAAGGATTGAGAGCGGAAGTGGTAAAAATTATGGCTTCAACCCCGAGAAGGATATCTGAAATACAAATAACTTTCAGTCACCCGCAACTGAATGCAACAGAAGCCCAAAAACAGAAATTAAAAAATGCCGCGCTTACTTGCCCGGTGGCATTAAGCCTGGCCGAATCCGTAAAGCAAAACATCTCTTTCGATTTTTAAAGTGTTGCTTTTTCTTTTACAACATTTTTCACTTTAGCAAAATCAATATCATAGTGTGAAGTATGATAAATCGCTTTGCCTTCATGAATTACAATCATTTGGGGCGATTCGTGTTCCACATCGAATGATGATGCTATCTGATTTGAGATTTCGCGATAGGTGATGAGATCCAAAAAATAGGGTTTGACTCCAACAACTTCATCCTGATTCCAGCTTCTTTCTAGTCTGTCGAGCACCATGCGACTAATGGAGCAACGGGTGCTATGTTTGAAAATTATTACAGGTTGTTTTAATGATTCTGTTCGTAAAGTCTGAAGTTGTTCCTTTTCGCGTAATTGTATCCAATTC
>JALOMN010000134.1 GCA_025455445.1 Cyclobacteriaceae bacterium | reverse complement strand
TTGCACGAAAAAAACGAACATCTCTAAGAACCCACTTACACGAGTACCGCTCTGTATTTTGCCGGATTGGAAAGAATATGACCAATGCCTTTGCTCACTGAGGTAAGGGCAGCAGGGTCAACTTTTACAGGTAGTTTGAAATTTTTGGAAAACCGCTCTTTGATCCCTTTCAGCATGGCACTTCCTCCGGTAACATGAATCCCGGATTGATAGATATCCGAGGCCAACTCGGGTGGACAAACTTGCAAGGACTGATGTATGGAGTCTTCAATTTGTTTAAAAGGTCTTTCCAGCACGTGAGTTAACTCTTGCTGTGAAATCTGTCTGCTGGTAGGTATACCCTCAATTAAATCTTTTCCTTTCACCACAAACTTTTCATCGGTTGCAACTGGCGCGTATACACAACCGATTTTCTTCTTCATCATTTCGGCTGTCTTCAGTCCAACGGACATATTATATTCTTTGCGCATGTAATCCTGAATTTCTTCATCCATAGCATCACCTGCTACACGAATGGATTGAAATGCCGCTATTCCTGAAAGTGAAATCACCACCACTTCGGTAATTCCACCACCGATGTCTACCACTAATTTTCCTTCCGGCTCTTGTATGTTCAGGCCAATGCCCAATGCCGCTGCAAGGGGTTCATGCACCAGAAAAGTATTGCGTGATGTGAACTGATCCAATGCATCGCGCAACGCACGTTTTTCTACCGGTGTAGTATCATAGGGTACGCCCGACAATAAATAATTGAATCCCCGATCAAACCATGAATGGTTATTGACGCGACTTACCATTTCTTTCAACATCTTTTTTACTGAATCACCATCAGAGATCACACCACCTTTCAGCGGTTTGATCGGCTTTAGATTTGAATGTGTCTTTTCAAGCATTTCGTATGCCTTGTCACCCACTGCTGCCACCCGATTGTTTTCTTCATCAACCACTAAAAAAGAAGGCTGAGAAAGTAATATGGATGATTGATCCGTGAGCAACGTATTGTTGTTGCCTAAATCAATTGCAAGATTTCTGTTTGATGATATTCCCCACATGCCCTTTTGAATTAATGCCGAAAGATACTTACCTGATTATTAAATTGTTTTATTCCACCAATTTAAATCTATCGGATGTAAGTTATTGGTGTTGAATAAATATTTCTGACTTCTGAGGGAATGCAATTCAACGTAGGGAACAGGTATTTTTACCGCTTGTTTACGTCCTCAAATCATCGTAAAATGCATTGATTTTTTAAACTTTTTCATGATTGCTTATTTAAAAGGAAAGCTCGTGCACAAAGAACCCACATTTGTGCAGGTAGAAGTACAGGGAGTGGGCTACCAGGTGAGTATTTCACTCAATACATTTTCCGATATAAAAGACCGTGAAGACCTGAAACTGCATACTTACATGCATGTGCGTGAAGATGCACATGTGCTATATGGTTTTGCCACCGAAGCAGAGAAGCAAATGTTTCTGAATTTGATTTCGGTTAATGGTGTAGGGCCCAATACCGCACTGGTGGTGTTGTCATATTTGTCGCCTGCCGAACTTCGGGCAGCCATTGTGAGAGAGGATGCCGCTGCCCTGCAGGCGGTAAAAGGAATAGGCGGAAAAACAGCCTTGCGGTTGATTCTGGAATTGAAGGATAAACTGAAGAAAGATGGAGGTGAAGACCATACCGGAAAACCCGGTTTGGTACACAATACCGTGCGTTATGAAGCGTTAACTGCTTTAATGACACTTGGCATTGCAAAACCTGCAGCCGAGAAAAGCATTGATACCATCCTGAAAAGGATGGGAACGACAATAAGTTTGGAAGAGCTGGTAAAACAAGCACTAAAAAACGCCTAAACCTGGTTTGAGTACTACTAGTCGGAAGATTCTAATCGTCCTTGGACTTACTTTCTGCCTATGGGCGGAGCTGTCCTCCACTGTTGCTTTCGGGCAGCAGCGCGATACCACGCGCAACCGGTTGGATACGGCCAAAGTAAAAACCATAAACCCCTATCGCCCTTCCTTTCTTCTGCGCGACCGATTTGGCGACCCCTACTCTAACTTTACTACCTACTCTCCCCTCTATCTGCGAGATGCCAAAAGCATCAATACCGAACTCAGCATAGACACGGGTAGAAACTATACCATCTCGGAAAGAATCGGAAATGTGAATTTCAGACCTAACTCGGGGATGACCTTTGAAGAATTCAGCAGGCAACAGGACCTGGAGATGCGCAGAAACTATTGGCAAAGCCGCAGCAAAGCGCTGGATGGCGAAAGTGCAGTAAGCAGCAGAAACCTGATCCCTAAAATCTATGTGAGCCCTGCCCTTGACCGCATCTTTGGGGGTAGCTATGTGGAGTTAATTCCACGAGGGTTTGTGAATCTTGACTTCGGTGCGCAATTTCAAAAAATCGAAAACCCTTCTATACCCATACGCCAGCAGCGCAATGGTGGCTTTGAGTTTGACCAGGCCATAAACCTTAACGTGACCGGAAAAATTGGTGAGAAGCTAAGCGTGACAACCAATTTTGATAACAACAACTCATTCGACTTTCAAAACAATATGAAAGTGGAATATACCGGCTTCAAAGAAGACATTCTGAAAAAACTTGAAATCGGAAATGTGAGTTTGCCGCTGAACAACAGTTTGATCACCGGCTCGCAAAATCTTTTTGGTATCAAAGCGCAAATGCAATTTGGTAAAATGTTCGTAACCACCGTGGCCACCACGCAGCGCGGAAAGCAATCATCTCTTAAAGTGCAGGGCGGCAGTGGCGGAGCTGCTCAGGGCAGACCTTTTGAAATTGTAGGATCAAATTATGATGAAAACCGCCACTTCTTTTTAGGTCAGTTCTTTCGCGACAACTTTGAAGGCTGGCTGGGAACACTTCCGCAAATTACATCCGGTGTAAACGTAACGCGTGTAGAAGTATATCTGCTCAATCGCCAAAACGATACACAAACACTGCGCAACGTAGTAGGCTTTATGGATATGGGTGAGTCCGATAAAATATACCGTAAAGATTTATTAACCTCCAATGTCGCAGCCCGCTCACCCACTAACAATGGAGCCAATAATCTTTTCGATCAATTGGGAACAGTGTCTGCCGAATCAGATGGTATCAACCAGGCTCTGGAGGGGTTGGGTTATGTGAATGGTATTGATTTTGAAAAAATTACCAGTGCGAGAAAATTAGCACCTACTGAATTTTCATTTAACAAAGAACTAGGTTACCTCACCCTTCAGCGTAAGCTTCAGAATGACGAAGCGCTTGCCATTGCCTTTGAATACACCTACAATGGTCGCGTATATAAAGTAGGTGAGCTTACTGAAGACTATTCCAATAAACCTGAAAGCCAGGTGGTGTATCTGAAACTTTTACGTCCCAGAAAAATCAGCATTAAAGATGCACAAGGTAAAATACTTCCTACCTGGAATCTGATGATGAAAAACATTTACAACCTGGGTGTAAGTCAGCTTACGCGTGATGGTTTTCAGCTACGAATAATTTATCGCGATGACCGCTCAGGTATTGATAACCCGCAATTGCAGGAAGGAGACTTCTCGCGCACACAACAACTTATCCAGGTATTCGGTCTTGACCGCCTCAATCCTTATAACGATCCGCAACCCGATGGAAACTTCGACTTTGTGGAAAAGATTACAGTCAATACAGAAACAGGCATGATCATCTTTCCATTTCTGGAGCCGTTTGACAAAGCCTTGCGAAACTTGTTTGCCAAAGAAACAAATCCCATTCAACGCGATCAGTTGATAAATAAATATGTGTACGATACGCTGTATCGCACCACGAAAGCAGAAGCAGAATTATTTACTACAAAAAACAAATTCTATCTCACCGGTTCATTCAAAGCAGGATCGGGAAAAGATATTATCATACAAGGATTTAATATTTCTCAAGGTTCAGTAAAAGTATATGCGGGCGGCACGCCTTTGCGCGAAGGCACGGACTATACAGTCGATTATACTTTTGGCAAGGTTACCATTTTAAATGAAGGTATTCTTAGCTCGGGCAAAGACCTCGACATCACCTATGAACAGCAAGATCCGTTTGCTTTTCAAACACGCTCGCTGTTAGGCGCCCGTTTTGATTATAAACTTAGCGAAGATGTAAACATTGGTTCTACATTGTTGTATTACAATGAGCGGCCACTCATTTCACGAAATCTCATAGGAACAGAGCCAGCGCGAAATTTACAATATGGATTTGATGTGAACTTGAGAAAAAATTCACGTATGCTCACCAAAATTGTAGATGCACTGCCCTTCATCCAGACCAAAGAACAATCCACCGTTACCTTAAATGCAGAGTTCGCCCAACTGTTGCCGGGCACGTCAAATGTGGTGGATGGTGATGGCACTTCATTTATTGATGACTTTGAAAATACAGCTACTCCTTACAGCTTGCTATCAGCTAATTCGTGGAAACTTTCTGCCGTGCCTAAAACAAATGACAATCGCTATGACCCAAGCAACGGACAACTTGACGACATCCGTGCCGGTTATAAGCGGGCCAAGATGGCGTGGTACCAGGTTGATAATTTATTCTATCGCACAGGCGGAAATCTTAAGCCTGATAATATAACCGAAGAAGATTTAAAGTATCACTATGTGCGACCCGTCAATCCGCAGGAAATTTTTCCCTTCTTCGATCCGTTTGTGGGAAATTTCTTCGAGCAGATTTTTGATGTGGCATATTATCCTGCCGAACGCGGACCCTACAACTACAACTTCGATTTAAATTCAGATGGAACCTTAAAAGATATTTCCAAAAACTGGGGCGGTATTACTACAGCCATACGCACCGAAGTTGATTTTGATAAAGCGAATATTGAATACCTCGAATTCTGGTTGATGGATCCATTCATTAATTCAAAATACGGTGAAATCAATGACGGAAAAACATCACAACCCAACACCACCGGTGGTGAAGTAATCTTTCAACTCGGCAGTTTGTCTGAAGATATCATACGCGATGGCAAACACGCATTTGAAAACGGTATGCCTCCCGATGGAGACTTAACCACCAACGCGGTTACTCCCAACAACTGGGGTTTTGTTACAAACCGGCAATACCTGAATAATGCATTTGATAACAACCCAGACTCCCGCCCTAATCAGGACGTGGGGATGGATGGTATCGGTAATTCAAAAGAAGTAGATAAATTCAATGACAGCTTTTTAAATTTAATCACAAATCCAGATGCTAAGAATGTAGCCATTCAGGATCCTTCCGCAGATGATTTTCAATATTTTCTCGGCAATGAGCTGGATGCGAAAGATGCCAAAATTCTTGAGCGCTATAAAAAGTTTAACGGCCAGGAAAACAATACTCCAGTGTTAACCGGCAATGAGCAATACCCTAACAGCAGCACTACTATTCCAGACAACGAAGATTTAAATCAGGACAATACGTTAAGTGATCTGGAAGAATACTATTCATACAGAATTCAGTTGAAGCCAAACGCCATGGAGGTGGGCTCACAAAATATCGTTGATAAAATTACCAACACGATTAATGGTGATCAGGTTACCTGGTATTTGTTTCGAATTCC
>JALOMN010000459.1 GCA_025455445.1 Cyclobacteriaceae bacterium | reverse complement strand
CGCTCAATCTATTCTGCTCGGAAAAGGTGGAGCTAAGTTATTGGATATCCTGGGCAGGGAAACTGAGGTGTATCATATGAATGAAGGGCATGCACTTCCACTTTGTTTCTATTTGCTTAATAAATTCAATAATGATCTTGAAGAAGTAAAAAAGAGAGTGGTGTTTACTACACACACGCCTGAAAAGGCAGGAAACGAAGAGCATAATATTTCTTACCTGGAGGTAATGAGCTTTTTTCAGGGCGTGCCAATGGAAACCATAAAGGAATTGGCGGCACCGGATACTGAAAATTTAAGTTACACTCTGGCTGCTTTGCGTATGGCACGCATTTCAAATGGTGTATCTGCATTGCATGGAGAAAAATGTGGAATGGATATGAAGGTATTTGTGAAATTACTTCAGTAACCAATGCTCAAAATGAAACTTATTGGAATGATCTGAAATTGCAGGAGGCACTGCGCTCTGGTATTGACGAAGCATTGAGTCTGCGCAAGAAGGAAATGAAGAAGCAGCTCTTCAAAGAAGTAGCTAATCAAACCGGTATGATATTTTATGAAAATACCCTCACTTTAGTGTGGGCAAGGAGGTTTGCGGGATATAAACGTGCGAATTTGCTGCTACGCGATTTTGAACGATTTATTAACCTGGTAGAAAACAGTAAATACCCTATACAGATAATCTGGGCCGGTAAGCCTTACCCGGAAGACTATGCAGCTATTGATATTTTCAATGATATTTATTGGAAGACCAAGTATATAGACAACTGTGCAATACTAACTGGTTACGAACTGGAATTGTCAGCATTGTTGAAGCGAGGCTCAGATATCTGGTTAAATACCCCAAGATTGTATCACGAGGCTTCAGGAACATCGGGTATGACTGCCGCGATGAATGGAAGTGTAAACCTCTCCATTCCGGATGGTTGGATACCGGAGTTTGCAAGGGATAAACAAAATTGTTTCTTAATTGAACCTGCTGAAACACAAGATCCGGAAGAGCAGGCGAAAATTGAAAGCGAGCGATTGCTTGCGCTTCTGGAAGATGAAATCGCGCCTATGTACTATGATAATCACCATGAGTGGCTTTCTATTGTGAAGCAAAGCATGCGTGATGTAGTGCCTTTCTTCGGAGCTAACCGCATGGCACAGGAATATTACGATAATATGTATTCGCTCGCAGGCACCAATGCAAAGCCAACGGAAACTAAAACCGTGCGTAAGATTGAAGTAGTGTAAGGTCTGGCCAGGATTATTTTCATGTAAGGTTTTTCAACTTTGTATTCGTATTTTCGGGGAGCATAGAATGTCTTGCATCTCTTGCGCTGCGATAATATGAAACATGTAGTCATCATTGGAAATGGCATTTCGGGCATCACGGCAGCCCGTAACATTCGCAAGCGAAGTAATTTTAAGATTACCGTAATATCTTCCGAATCACCTTATTTTTTTTCACGTACGGCACTCATGTATATCTACATGGGTCACATGAAATTTGACCACACAAAACCGTATGAAGATAATTTCTGGAGCAAAAATAAAATTGAGTTAGTATTTGATCATGTCGAACAGATTGAAACTGGCTCGAAAGTTTTGCACATGCGTTCAGAAAAATCTATTCAATATGATATTTTGGTGATTGCGGTGGGTTCTAAACCCGCATTCTTTAATTGGCCTGGCCAGGAGTTGACTGGTGTTCAGGGTCTCTATAGTCTGCAGGATCTGCAGCGCATGGAAGAACAGACTAAAGGGGTAAAGCATGCAGTAATTGTAGGCGGAGGATTGATAGGCATTGAGATGGCTGAAATGCTGCGTTCAAGGAATATCGAGGTGACCATGTTAGTGCGCGAAAAAGAATTCTGGAGTAATGTCCTTCCGCGAGATGGCTGAAATGCTGCGTTCAAGGAATATCGGGGTGACCATGTTAGTGCGCGAAAAAGAATTTTGGAGTAATGTCCTTCCGTTGCATGAAGCAAAATTGATAAGCAGGCATATCCGTTCCCATCATGTAAGTTTAAAGTTAGAGACAGAGTTGAAAGAAATTCAGTCAGATGGTAACGGAAAAGTAAAATCTGTAATCACCAGTAACAATGAAGTAATTGACTGTGAATTCGCAGGCATTACTACTGGCGTGATTCCCAATGTAGAATTTTTAAAGAGTTCTGCGATTGAAATAAATAAAGGAGTTCTGGTAGATGAATTTCTGCAAACTAATATTCCTGATGTCTATGCCATTGGTGATTGTGTAGAAAGAAAATATGATTTACCTGGGCGAAGAAAAATTGAACAGGTGTGGTATACCGGCCGCATGATGGGCGAAGTGCTGGCCCAGACAATTTGTGATGAAAAAACAAAATATGAACCAGGTCCCTGGTTTAATTCTGCAAAATTTTTTGATATCGAATACCAAACCTATGGAACGATAGGCAATCAATTAAAGGAAAACGAGCAAGAATTTTATTGGGAGCATCCCAGTGGAGTTAAATGTGTACATCTGGTATGGGATAAAAGTTCAAATGAGTTTCATGGTATTAACTCATTCGGAATACGAATGCGTCACGAGGTTTTTGACAAATGGCTCCGACAGCGAATGAGCATTCAGTTTGTGGTTGAAAATCTGCATGAAGCTAATTTCGATCCCGAGTTTTTTATTAGACATGAAAAGGAAATTGTAAATAAAATGGCAGCGCAATTTCCTATGTTACACATAAAGGCATTGCCGGTTTTTAAATGAATAAACCAATAAAGGCATTCGGTCTGATTTTATTTTTGACTGGTTTTATACTTTTCAATTCAATCTTCTTTTTTGGCACATACAACTTACACAACGAGTCAGTTCAATTTCGGATTTCAGATGAATCCAGGAGAGAAATATTTTTGTACAGTGCGCAGTCATTGATGACAGAAAAACATTCATCGGTATTCAAATTTATTAATGCATTACATCACACATTCGAAGCGGCCAATCAGGAACTTTATAGCCTCTATGGGATAACACAAGATGAACTTTTTGATTTAGTTGCTCGTAGCGGAAGCAAATTTACACTTGCATCTGTTGACTCATTATATCTTGGGGCCGACAATACTAGTGTTTTCAAGAAGAAGGCGTGGCATGATTACGGAAATTGGCTGGAGGGTCGGGAATTTAATACGCCAGAAGAGTTGCAAGCGCAACTTTTAACCGTGGTTGAAAATATCAATCGATATGAAATTGTTAAGCAAAAGGGTTTTGATCGCTACCAGGTAAAGGAACTTACATTTTTGTTTGCCAAAGATGCTTCAGATTCTTCTGTAAAAAATAATCCCCTACTATACTTATTACTCACGATTGGCCTCTGTGTGCTGGGTGCAATGTTATACATTCTTCCCAAGTTACAATTGCAACCGGGCATTAAGAATAATGGAATTTTTAATAACGCGATGAAAAGCACAGGTTGGCTTGGAATAGTTACCGGAGGCTGGCTCATACTTTTTTATGTGCTTTTATATTTTTATCCGGAGTATATGACCAACTGGGTTACGCTGGTGGATCCGGTAAGTAATTTATTAAATGGCCATGAAGCCGGCCGATTCTTTTTGTACGGATTTATTTATACACTCTGTATTTTGGTAATGGGCGTGCGCATGATGATT
>JALOMN010000133.1 GCA_025455445.1 Cyclobacteriaceae bacterium | reverse complement strand
ACATATGAACTATACCAAAATTCAAATCAATACTGCTTCGCCTGAAAAGGCACGTTCAAAAGTAATGATAATCTATACGGGCGGAACTTTTGGTATGACCTACGATGCAAATGGTGTTTTGGTGCCATTTGATTTTTCATTGATTCTATCACAGTTACCTACACTTCGAAACCTTTTTCTTGAATTGACGGTCATTTCCTTTACGCAACCAATCGATTCCTCCAATATACAACCTGCTCACTGGCAGATGATAGGCACCATTATTTATGATAATTATCCTACTCAGGATGGGTTTGTGGTTTTGCATGGCACCGATACGATGTCGTTTACGGCATCGGCAATCAGTTTTATGTTGTCAGGTTTAGCTAAGCCAGTAATTTTTACCGGTGCGCAATTACCGATAACAGAACCGCGTTCTGATGCGCGTGAAAATCTTATTACTTCTCTCGAGATAGCTTCTGCGCGAAATGAAAAAGGGCAGGCCATGGTGCCGGAAGTGTGTATCTATTTTGATTATGAGTTATTGCGGGGTAATCGTTCCAAGAAAGTTGAAAGCATGCATTTCGATGCATTCGAATCGGAAAATTATCCTTCACTTGCCAAAGCCGGAGTGAAGATAGATTACAATTATGGCGCAATTCACCAACCTGAAATGAATCGATCTCTGAATCTTATAAAGAGCTTTGATGCGAATATTTCTATTCTCAAACTTTTCCCTGGGATATCAGAGCACTCGGTAGAGGCAATATTATCAACAACCGGATTAAAGGCATTGGTGCTTGAAACTTTTGGTTCGGGCAATGCACCTTCCTCACCCTGGTTTATAAAGAGATTGAAAATGGCCATTGACAATGGATTATTAGTGGTCAATATTTCTCAATGTCCTGGTGGAATGGTTGTTCAGGGAAAGTACGAAACAAGTAAGGCGCTTGCAGAGATTGGCGTAGTAAGTGGAGCCGACATGACCCTAGAAGCGGCTATCACTAAATTAATGGTGTTATTGGGCGAATCTGGAATAGAAAAGACCCGTCAACTTATAGTTCAGCCCATCGCGGGCGAATTAACTGCCCATTGATATATTAAGAAATAAAATTGTTTTGAGACTTTGAAGTTCTGCTTAACGAAGCTTTAGCGAGGGATGTGCGCAGCAAAGCGCAGTTTAGCGGAGAGGGCGGCTGACTGCGTTAAAACTTCGTCAGCTAAAGGATTCTATTTTTAAGAATTGCTTTACCGGAACCTGTTTTAAAATATTTTTCTAGTTCTCTGGCTTTTAGTTCAGATTGAACGGCCACATAAGCGATTAGTTCAAATGGCTTGTATGCTTTGGTTGATTGTGATTTACCCTCATTATGTTCACGCAATCGCCTGTCAATATCTTTGGTTGACCCGATATAGGTGAAATCAATAACCTGACTTTTGATTACGTATACATACCACATGAATATACTACAGAATTATTGGCCTGCTAAACGAAGCTATGTGCGCAGCAAAGCGCAGTTTAGCGGAGAGGGCGGGATTCGAACCCGCGATACCCTTTCGAGTATACACACTTTCCAGGCGTGCTCCTTCAACCACTCGGACACCTCTCCTTTAAAAAGCGCACAAAGAAAAAGATTAATACAGCCCTATCCAAAGGAACGTTAGGAGATTATTTATACCTCACCAAAATTAAATAGTGCCAAAATCGCGTGACTAACGGGTATTTTTTGAATTGTATGGTAAGATTAATTCGCGTGAAAACTAATCTTTATTTTTTTTTCAAAAGTTTGTTTAGAAACGTGCAAAACTTTTAATTTTGACGACTTCAAGTATTATCTAAACCTTAAACCATGAAAAAATTACTTACGATTATCGCTTTTTTCTCTGTCATTGCATTTGGAGCGTCAAAAGCATATGCTCAGGATGCAGACACAACCCAAGCTGCCACAGAACAAGTTGCTCCTGCTGAACAACCTGTCGCTGAAACTGCAGTTGAAGAAGTTCCTGTAGAAGAACAAACATTCCACCAAGCTATCAAAGATAAGTTTATTGAAGGTGGTGCAGGTTTTATGTGGCCAATTCTTATCTGTTTGATATTAGGTTTGGCAATCTCTATTGAAAGAATCATTACCCTTAACCTTGCAACGACAAACACCGACAAGCTTCTAGGTAAAATAGAAGACGCACTAGCGAAAGGTGGAATTGAAGCTGCCAAAGATGTTACTAAAAACACCAAAGGACCTGTTGCTTCAATCTTTACGCAAGGCCTTATGAGATCCTCAGAAGGTATCGACATGGTTGAAAAATCAATTGTAGCCTATGGTGGCGTTGAAATGGCCCGCCTTGAAAGAGGTCTTATTTGGATTTCATTGTTCATTTCACTCGGACCAATGCTTGGTTTCTTCGGAACTGTAATCGGGATGGTGCAGGCATTTGATGCGATTGAAGCTGCCGGTGATATTTCACCTCAGGTTGTTGCCGGTGGTATGAAGGTTGCCTTGATCACAACCGTAGGTGGTTTGATTGTGGGTATGGTACTTCAGGTATTCTATAATTACCTCGTTTCTAAAATTGATGGCCTGGTAAATAGTATGGAAGATGCATCAATTACATTGGTTGATATTTTAGTGAAACACAAGCTTTCTAAATAAGAATTTATGGATACAATAGATATTGGAATATTTGTAGCCTATCTCTTCTTTGGAGTGGCATTAATAGCATCAGTGCTGCTGCCTCTGGTCAATTCTATAAAGCACCCTGCTGGCCTTCTTAAATCGCTCATGGGTGTAGGTGGATTAGTGGTTCTCTTCATTGCAGCATATGCTTTATCAGGTTCAGATTTATCTGCCAAAGCAGTAGCGATGGGTATTGATGAGTCAAGTTCAAAGATGATAGGCGCTGGACTTACTCTTTTTTACTTCGTTTTTGTAATTGCTGCAATAGGAATTATAGTTTCTGAAATCAATAAAGCTTTTAAATAATGGCACGCAACACTCCAGAAATTCCGAATGCATCGATGGCAGATATTGCCTTCTTGTTGCTTACCTTCTTTTTGGTAACTACTACGATGCCGAATAACTCTGGATTAAGTATTGCGCTCCCTCCGCCTCCGGAAGCTAAACCACCGGAAGATATTAAGATTCAGGAGCGTAATATGTTTAAAATCCAGGTTAACTCTTCAGATGCGATGCTTATTGAAGGTGTGCCCAGAGAAGATGTATCTAATCTGAAAGAAGAAATTAAAACGTTTATCTTGAATAATGGTCGTGATCCGGCCAGTTCAGATAATCCTGAAAAAGCGATAGTTTCTTTTAAAACAGATAGAGGTACAAGTCACAAGAAGTTCATAGAAATTCTTGATATCATCCAGGGTGCATATTATGATATTTATGCCGAACAAGCTGGTGTATCGAACGAAGAATTCCGTAAGGCTGCTTCTGATTTGTCAATCGCTGAGAATAAAGTGATCTATGACAAAGGACGAGCAGGAATTCCTCTGAACATTTCAATTGCTGATCCAACAAAAGTAGGTGGTAACTAGAACCCCAAAAGCGTATGTCAAAGTTTAGAAAGAAAACAAATGTAAAGCAGGACATCCCTACTTCTTCCATGCCAGATGTGGTGTTCATGTTACTTTTCTTTTTCATGGTTACAACTGAATTGCGTGAAACTTCCATCGAGGTAAAGCAGCAGATTCCCAAAGCCACTCAATTGAGAAAACTTATGAGGAAGACACTGGTTGCAAACCTTTATATAGGTGAGCCCAATAAGCCTGCTTTATATGGAAAGGAACCTAAAATTCAGGCTGATGATGTGTTTATTGAACCAAAAGACATCATCCGTTGGGTAAATGAAAAGAAGAGTGAATTGGCTGAAAACGAACGTGATCAGTTAACGGTATCACTGAAAGTAGACAAAGATGCAAAACGAGGAATTATTTCGGATGTGGAAATAGAACTTCGCAAGGCAAATGCCCGAAAGCTTCTTTATGCTACATTACAGGATAATGAAAAGGATAATTAAGTAGTTTATTTGAGGTAATTATAAAATAGCCTTCCCTGGTGGAAGGCTATTTCTTTTTTTATGAAAAGCTATTTAAGCACACTTCGAAAGCCAGGTATGGTGAATGCATGGTGCATGTATGACTGGGCAAATTCGGTTTATAGCCTGGTTATTACTACCACATTCTTTCCGATTTATTTTATAGCCATTACACGAAATGCATATGGCGAAAATACGGTTCCATTTTTAGGAAGAACCTTTAAAAGTTCTGCACTGTATGATTATTCTTTGGCATTTGCCTATTTGATAATTGCATTCATGCTGCCATTCCTAACTGCTGTTGCGGATTCACGCGGCAACAAAAAAAGATTCATGCAATTTTTTTGTTACCTGGGCAGTTTTGCATGCATCGGTCTTTTTTGGTTTAAAGGCGAACAGCCTAATATGTTGTGGGGCATAGGGTGTTTTGTACTTGCAACTATCGGGTTTGTAGGCAGCCTGGTATTCTATAATTCCTATTTACCAGAAATAGCATCGCCTGAAGATCGTGACAAGGTGAGCGCCCGAGGTTATTCAATGGGCTATATCGGCAGTGTAATCCTGCAGCTAATAGGCTTTGGTTTAGTGCTTTATTTTAGTGAACAGGGTGACAATACTTCTGGTCCGTTGTTCACTTTTGTATTGGTAGGTTTGTGGTGGATGGGCTTTGCGCAAATAACCTTTTTTCATTTGCCTTCTTCGCGAACTGTTCAGCAAAAGAAATTTATACACATACTCAAAGGAGGATTTCAGGAATTGAAAAAGGTGTGGCAGATTTTGATTCATCTTAAAGTCTTGAAATGGTTTTTGGTTGCTTTTCTTTTTTACAGCATGGGTGTGCAAACAGTAATATTAGCAGCAACTCTGTTTGGCAGTCAGATGCTTGGGTTGCCTGATGATAAACTCATTATTCCGGGTGCTATTTCTATTTCCAGGTTGTCTGGTATGATTGGCAACATTAACACATTAATTATGGTGGTACTATTCTGGATTGTGATTTGCCTGGCAGCGTATCATGTGGCAGGAGCAAAAGAAGCCGGGCAAGAAGTTGAAAATTATTTTTATGTACTGGCTGTAGGTGTAGGCTTGGTAATGGGAGGAATTCAATCTCTTAGTCGAAGCACATACAGTAAATTAATGCCTGCCACCAAAGACAATGCTTCCTTTTTTAGCTTCTATGATGTTACCGAAAAAGTAGCGATCGTCATTGGAATATTCAGCTTTGGCTTTATTGATGAAGTTTTTGGTATGAAAACTTCGGTATTAATATTAATCGTATTTTTTGCACTGGGGTTAATTGCGTTAACAAGAGCAAGATATCATAATATCATTGCAGGCAACTGAATCAGATCAATACCGCAGGTGTTTTACCGTCATGCCATTATTGATTAATTGCTTCAATGATTCGATACCAATTTTCAGGTGCAGATCAACAAAATTGGTAGTAACTACTTTGTCACTGGCTTCAGTTTTTACTCCATCTACTGTCATAGGTTGGTCTGACACCAGCAGAATTGCGCCTGTAGGAATTTCGTTATAAAATGCAGTTGAAAATATCGTAGCTGTTTCCATGTCGATGGCCATGGCTCTGATTTTTCTCAGGTATTCTTTAAACTGTTCGTCCCATTCCCATACCCTTCTATTAGTAGTATATACGGTGCCAGTCCAGTAATCCTGGTTATTGTCGCGTATGGTGGTTGATATTGCTTTCTGAAGCGCGAATGCAGGAAGTGCGGGCACTTCGGGAGGAAAATAATCATTTGAAGTTCCCTCACCACGTATCGCTGCAATCGGCAGAATATAATCACCTATGTCATTTTTCTTTTTTAAGCCGCCACATTTTCCCAAAAAAACGCACGCTTCAGGTTTGATGGCTGAGAGGCAATCCATAATAGTAGCTGCATTAGGGCTGCCCATACCGAAGTTAATGATGGTAATTCCACCCGCTGTAGCGCTATGCATCGCACGGTCCTGGCCTGTAATTTCCACGTTATGCCATTCAGCAAATTTCTTTACATAATTGTCGAAGTTGGTAAGCAAAATATATTTTCCAAAATCTTCCAGCTTAACTCCTGTATATCGGGGTAACCAGTTTTCAACAATTTCCTGTTTTGTTTTCATCGCAATTTATTTTTCTAAATTTAAGATTATGTATAAACTAAATCTTCCGGCATTTGATCCAACCCTACGTAAAAAGGAAGGTAAAGTATATATTTTCGATAACATCCGGAAAAAATTTATCATACTTACTCCTGAAGAATGGGTAAGACAGCATTTCATTAATTATCTCATTCACCATCTTCATTATCCACGTTCACTTTTTCGCATTGAAGGCGGTTTAACCTATAACCAATTACAGAAACGATCGGATATTCTTCTTCATGACCGTATTGGTAAACCCTGGATGCTGATAGAATGCAAATCGCCTGATGTTAAAATTACACAGAAAGTATTTAACCAGGTGGCTGTATATAATAAAACCATTGGTGCACCCTATGTGGGTGTTACCAATGGTTTGGTGCAGTATTGCTTTCAGACTAAACTTCCGGAAGTAAGCGAAGAGATTTTTTTGAAATCTTTTCCAGCTTATCCAGAACACTAATCTTGTGATTAGTTCAATACTTCTTTTACATCTACATAAGGCAGATTGAATGCATCGGCCACTGCACGGTAAACTACTTTTCCGTTAACTACATTCAATCCTTTCTTTAATTCATTGCTTTCGTTACAAGCTTTTTTCCAACCCTGATTGGCCAACTTCAATGCATAAGGTAATGTAGCATTGGTGAGTGCAAGGGTAGAAGTATATGGCACCGCGCCAGGCATGTTTGCTACGCAATAATGCACAATATCATCGATAATATAAGTCGGATCTTCATGTGTAGTAGGCTTGCAGGTTTCAATACAACCTCCCTGATCAACCGCTACATCAACCAATACAGTTCCGGGGCGCATGGTTTTTAGCATATCGCGGGTGATAAGTCTGGGGGCTTTTGCGCCCGGTATTAACACACCTCCGATAATTAAATCATGTGTTTTTACTAATTCACGTAATACATAATCGTTGGATGCCATGGTGTGCACGTTCTTTGGCATGACATCATCCAGGTAACGCAGACGATTTAGATTTACATCTGTAATGATTACATCTGCACCCATACCGGCTGCAATTTTTGCTGCATTGGTACCTACTACACCACCACCTAAAATCAACACTTTTGCCGGCATCACACCGGGTACACCACCCAATAAAATACCACGGCCCTTCAACGGTTTCTCCAGGTATTTCGCTCCTTCCTGTATGGCCATTCTTCCTGCTACTTCAGACATGGGCACTAAGAGTGGCAAACTTCCGTCCAGTCTTTCTACGGTTTCATAAGCAAGACATACCGCACCGGTTTTAATCATGGCATGAGCAAGTGGTTCATAGGATGCAAAGTGAAAATAGGTGAACACCAACTGATCCTTTTTTATCAGGCTGTATTCCTGTTCGATGGGTTCTTTCACTTTCATGATCATTTCGGCAATGCTGAAAACTTCCTGTGCAGTGGATAAAATTTTTGCACCGGCACCTATATATTCTTCATCGCTGAATCCGCTGCCTTCACCTGCTTTTGTTTGCACATAAACGGTATGTCCTTTTCTGATAAATTCCTGTGTGCCTGCCGGTGTTAATGCAACACGGTTTTCATTATTTTTAATTTCTTTGGGTACCCCGATTATCATAAAATTGATGTTTAGATTTGTTATAGATTGCTTTTCAGCTTTTCTTGAAATCACCGCAAAGATAGCATTCGGTTACGATTGCAGGATGTGTTTTTATCATTTTTGCCACCATGAATACCCATAATTATTACGCATTTTATGGTTCACTGCGCAGGGGAATGCGTCTGTATAATCAGTTTGCCGGTTCATTGAATTACCAATTCAGTGCATGGCTGAATGGCTATGAACTTTATTCACTGGGTAATTATCCTTATGCTGTGAAATCGCCTAATCAGAAAAGCAAAATACTGGTTGAGGTTTTTACCATTTCTGATGTTGAAGTGGAGAGGGAAATTCAGGAAATTGAAAAAGGTGCCGGTTATTTTCTTGAGCAGTTTGAGTTTGGAAAAAAAACGTTAAACATTTTTCTATATGAAGAACCAGTTGCAAATAATCTGCGGGTAGTTTCAGGAGATTGGGTTAGTTTCTTTCGCCAATAATTAGATTTTCCACATTTTATGTGGCTGGATATTTTGCTTTTGAACCCTCGCGGGTTTTTCTCTATTTTTACCCATCAACCTAATTGCACATAGTGAGCGAAACTAAGACATTGGTAAGTAAATATTCAGCTAAGAAGATCGAATCGATATTGGCTGATTTCAGACTTGCCTGTGAAAGCAGGGAAGCAAGTTTGTTGGGACGGAAGGAAGTGTTTATGGGTAAAGCCAAGTTCGGGATTTTTGGAGACGGAAAAGAGCTTGCCCAGATTGCGATGGCCAAAGTATTTCGTAAGGGTGATCATCGATCTGGTTATTATCGCGATCAGACTTTCATGCTGGCGATTGGTGAACTTACATTGCAACAATATTTTGCCCAATTATATTCTCACACAGACGTGGAAGCAGATCCGGCCTCTGCAGGCCGACTAATGAATGGCCATTTCGCCACACGAATGATAGATGAGAACGGGGCGTTCAAAAATCTTGCTCAATTAAAAAACAGTAGCTCTGATATTTCACCTACCGCTGCGCAAATGCCCAGATTGTTAGGTTTGGCTTATGCCTCGAAGTTGTTCAGAAACAATCCTGAGTTGCAGGCATTAACTGATTTAAGCAATAACGGAAACGAGATCGCCTTTGGCACAATAGGAAATGCCTCTACTTCTGAAGGTATGTTTTTCGAAGCAATTAATGCAGCTGGTGTGCTGCAAGTGCCTATGTTCGTTTCTGTGTGGGATGATGAATATGGAATTTCTGTTCCCAAAGAATATCAGACTACCAAAGGAAGTATTTCTAAGGTTCTTGCAGGATTTCAGCGCACAAAAACAGAAAATGGGTTTGAGATTTTTACTGTGAATGGCTGGGATTAC
Source organism: Cyclobacteriaceae bacterium (assembly GCA_025455445.1). GTDB lineage: Bacteria > Bacteroidota > Bacteroidia > Cytophagales > Cyclobacteriaceae > ELB16-189. The sequence goes on along the minus strand of JALOMN010000133.1, from coordinate 1,439 downwards.
ACCGCACTGTGCGAAACCTACGAAAAGGCAGAAAAGGTTTGTCGTGAAGAACATGTTCCTGTGTTGGTGCACGTATTGGAAATGACACAACCACAAGGCCACTCTACTTCTGGATCACATGAACGTTATAAATCCAAAGAACGGTTGGCTTGGGAGGCCGAACATGATTGCATTAGAAAGTTTCGAACATGGATTGTTGATCAGGGTTTAGCAACTGCGGATGAAATTTCTGAAATAGAAAAAAAGGCAAAGGCAAGTGCAAAGGCTGCCAAAGATGAATCCTGGAAAGTATTCAATAAGGATATTCAGGTAGAGCAAATTCAGCTTACTCAAATTCTGGAAGCTGCAGCGATTGAGTATCCTGAGATAAATGATATTCTCACGGAACTAAAAAAGACAATTAACCCTTTGCGTTTAGACTCTATGCGTGCTGCGAAACGTGCAGCAAGGGTATTGGCAAGAAACTCCGGTGCTGAGAAAGCGGCATTGCAGGAGTGGGTAGTACGTGTTGAGAAGTCAAACATAGATCGCTTCAATTCCCATTTATACAGTGAATCCGAATGGTCTGCATTAAAAGTAGAAGCAATACCACCGGTATATTCTGAAAGTTCTCCGCTCATCGATGGTCGTGAAGTGTTGCAGGCTTGTTTCCGCGAGGCGCTTCAACGCGATCCGCGTGTGATGGCTTTTGGCGAAGATGTAGGAAAAATCGGAGACGTGAATCAGGGCTTTGCGGGTTTACAGGCAAAGTTTGGCGAACTCAGAGTTACAGACACAGGAATTCGTGAATGTACTATTGTGGGGCAGGGTATTGGCACCGCGTTGCGCGGACTCCGCCCAATTGCTGAGATTCAATATCTCGATTATTTGTTGTATGCAATTCAAATCATGTCTGATGATTTGGCTTGTCTGCAATACCGCACCAAAGGTGGACAAAAAGCCCCCGTAATTGTGCGCACGCGTGGCCATCGCCTGGAAGGCGTGTGGCATGCGGGTTCACCGATGGGAATGGTTTTAAATGCTGTCCGCGGTATGCTGGTACTGGTGCCACGAGATATGACACAGGCTGCAGGATTTTATAATACTTTGTTGAAATCAGATGACCCTGCACTGATAATTGAGTGCTTGAATGGTTATCGTTTAAAGGAGCGCCTGCCTGATAATATTGGTGAATTTACTGTGGCACTGGGCGAACCAGAAGTATTAAAAGAAGGCTCGGATATTACCATCATAACCTATGGTTCCATGTGCCGAATTGTAATGGCAGCGACTGCAGAACTTGAGCAGGTTGGTATTTCCTGTGAGGTGATTGACGTGCAAACTTTATTACCTTTTGATGTACATCACCGCATTGTTGAATCCGTGAAAAAGACCAACAGAGTGCTCTTTACGGATGAAGATGTGCCTGGTGGCGCCACTGCTTATATGATGCAACAGGT
>JALOMN010000132.1 GCA_025455445.1 Cyclobacteriaceae bacterium | reverse complement strand
CGTGGTGGTACTAATTTCAGGACGGCCGCTGGCTGTTACGAAACAACTTGAACAAGTGAATGCGTTTGTAGCTGCCTGGTTGCCTGGCTCAGAAGGTGATGGCATTGCCGAAGTACTTTTTGGTGTGTATGACTTTGCGGGGAAGCTGCCACACTCCTGGCCAACATCAGAAGATGATTATATAGGTAAGTATGGTCCAAATTTTTGGGATCGTTCCATTGAGCCGCTCTTCCCTATAGGTTTTGGATTACGGTATAACCAATCAGGTAAGAAATGAAATTGACATAACCATTAACAAACTAAAAGGGTATGAAGTCAGCATCGAAACTATACATTGCAGTTGTAATTGCCCTGATAAGCGTAGCATGCAGCACAAAACAAAAAGAAGAAACTAATCAACAAACTAAGAAAGAAGTGACAGCAAAGGAAATCTTAGGTAATCCTAAATACATGGCTATTTCGTATGAGGGTTATCGTCAAAAGTCAAGAGAACTTCAACCTACAGTAGAAGAACTTAAAGAGGATATCCGGATTTTATCCGCCATGGGAATCAGAATTTTGAGAACCTACAACGTTCAGATGCCACACGCCTCAAATGTGCTTAAAGCCATCCGTGAGCTTAAGTCTGAAAATCCTGATTTTGAAATGTATGTGATGCTGGGTGCGTGGATAGATTGTAAAAATGCCTGGACCAATCAAACTCCGGATCACAATGTGGAAAGTGAACAAAACGAAGGAGAAATTGGCAGGGCCGTTGCGCTCGCTAATCAATATCCAGACATTGTTAAGATTCTGGCTGTGGGCAATGAAGCAATGGTTCGTTGGGCTACCAGTTATTATGTGCAACCATCCGTAATACTTAAGTGGGTCACTCACCTGCAATCGTTGAAAGCTGCAAACAAACTTCCAAAGGAACTTTGGATTACCTGCTCGGATGATTTTGCATCATGGGGAGGCGGTGATGCTAGCTATCACACTGAAGATCTTGAAAAACTAATCAAGGCAGTGGATTATGTTTCCATGCATACATATCCTTATCATAACACACATTACAATCCTGCCTTCTGGCGCGTGCCTGCAGAAGAAACCCAACTTTCAGAAATGGAAAAGGTTGAGAGGGCTATGATTCGTGCAAAGGAATTTGCGAAAGATCAATATGATTCTGTGGCAAATTATATCAAGAGTCTGGGAATCGTGAAGCCTTTACATATTGGCGAAACCGGCTGGGCATCTGAGTCTGATGGATTTTATGGCCCCGAAGGATCGCACGCTACGGATGAATATAAACAAGGGCGCTACTATAAACACATGCGCGACTGGACAAACGCAGCAGGCATATCCTGTTTTTATTTTGAAGGATTTGATGAGCAATGGAAAGACGCACAAAATCCCAATGGTTCAGAAAATCACTTTGGCCTTTTCACGCTTAAAGGCGAAGCAAAATATCCGCTTTGGGAATTAGTTGATCAAGGTGTTTTTAAGAACCTTACTCGAGGCGGAAATCCGATTGTCAAAACATATAATGGCGACAAGAAAAAGCTTCTGGAAGTAGTGAAAGCACCACCCACGAAGTAAGTCTGATTGCCAACAAGTAAGAGAGCAGTTTAAATCATATTCAGGATCAATAAAAAATAAAACCATGTCTGCGATTACAAATCAGGTTCCGTTTGGTCAGAAAGTAGCCTTTGGCCTGGGCATGTTAGCCAATCAAATGTTCCCTGCCGTGTTGGGTATCTTCATGGTGGTATTGGTGCAAGACCTTGGCTTTCCCGGATGGATGTGGGGAACGATCTACTTTTTCCCCAGAATATTTGATGCTTTTACTGACCCAATTATGGGATTCATCTCTGACAATACGAAATCCAAATGGGGAAGGCGCAGGCAATACGTATTCTTTGGATCCATTCTTATGGGACTTTCCTTCATAGTGATGTGGCAATTGTATCGAAGCGATGGTGTGGAATACAATTTTATCTACTTCATGGTTTGGTCATTTATATTCTACTTAGGCCTCACTCTTTTCAGTGTTCCTTACGTAGCGATGGGCTATGAAATGAGTAATGATTTTCATGAGCGCACCAGTATTATGGCCATTGCCCAGTGGATTGGTCAGTGGGCTTGGGTGATAGCCCCATGGTTTTGGGTGATCATGTATGATAAAACCCTTTTCGAATCTGCGGATGTGGCTACCCGAACACTGGCCGTATGGGTGGGAGTCATATTTGCTCTTTGTGCCATGGTTCCGGCAATATTTATAAAAAGCAAATCAACTCTCAATGAAAACTACTCCCCGCTTAGCTTTGAAACTATAGGAGGAAGTCTCAAACAAATACTTTCCAGTTTTAAGGAAGCATTAGCACTAAAACCTTTCAGACAACTTTGCATCGCAACCTTTTTGGTTTTCAATGCTTTCAATACAATTGCTGCATTTTCATTCTTCATAATCGTATACCATCTTTTTGGTGGTGATGCCGGAGCAGCCGGTATCTGGCCAACACTCTTTGGATGTTTGGGCGCACTGGGTACCACTTTTTTAGTCATTCCAATAGTTACCCGACTTTCGAAAAAGTTTGGAAAAAAGAGAGCCTTTATCGCTTCGCAAGGAGTATCTGTTATAGGTTATATCATGTTATGGTTTCTGTTTATACCGGGTAAACCGTACATGTTCATTTTTGCATTACCATTTTTTTCATTCGGCATAGGAAGTCTCTTTGTATTGATGATGTCGATGACTGCCGATGTGATAGACATGGATGAAATAAACACGGGCTTGCGAAGAGAAGGAACATTTGGGGCCATCTATTGGTGGATGGTGAAATTTGGTTTTGCCATAGCAGGTGGACTGAGTGGCATAATCATGAGTATTGTAGGTTTTGATTCGGGAGCAGCCACACAGCCCGAAGGTGCCATCGATGGGTTGAGAGCTTTCTTCTCAGGACTTCCAATCTTAGGAACGCTAACGGCCATGTACGTAATGCGCAATTATGATGTCACAGAAGAACGTGCCAATGAGACTCGGGCCGAGTTAGATAAACGCGAAGCGGCCAAAACAAAAAAATCATCTTCGTATTACCAGAAAGAAAAATTCTTATCTCTGAGCAAGATACCTGCGTTAGTAACAGATGTTGATTTTACTTCGTTATCCAATCCGGCACTGAAACAACATTTTAGTAAAAACCTCCACCATGGTATAAGTGGCATTTGCTTTAGTCCTTATATGGAAGGTCAGAATATTGGTGACACCTTAACGGAGGCGCAGATTCAAAGACGTATGGCTATAGTCGCACCATATACCAAATGGGTGCGTTCGTTCTCTTGCACCGAGGGTAATGAGTTTATTCCCAAAGCAGCCCATGAAAAAGGTCTGAAGACGATGGTGGGTGCTTGGATCGACAGCAACAAAGCGAATAATGAAGCTGAGATAAAAGGATTAATAGACCTGGCTCAGAAAGGATATGTGGATATCGCTGTGGTAGGAAACGAAGTGTTGCTGCGGAATGATTTAACCAAACAGGAATTGCTGACTTATATTAGCAGGGTAAAAAAGGCGCTGCCCAACATACCGGTCGGTTATGTAGATGCGTACTTTCAGTTCAAAGAGCACTCTGATCTGGCAGATGCCTGTGATGTTGTTTTAGTTAACTGCTATCCGTTTTGGGAAGGGTGCCAAATTGATCAGGCTTCTGGTTATCTGAAACAAATGTATTTAGTTGCACAAGAGGCTGCGAGAGGCAAAAAAGTTATCATTACCGAAACCGGTTGGCCCGACCAGGGAACAAAAAATGGCGAGGCACAACCTTCGGAAGAGAATGCTATGAAATATTTTATCAACACCCAAAACTGGGCGCAGCAAGAGCACATCGAAATGTTTTATTTCTCTTCATTTGATGAATCATGGAAAGTTCGTCACGAAGGTGATGTAGGACAACGCTGGGGATTATGGGATAAGAATGAAAACTTAAAATACAAATAATCATGTCGTTAAGAAGTGACAAAATACTATCGTTAGCAGGCGTTTCATATGAAGGCGCTACGAAAGAATCACTGCGTGAACTGTTTAGAAAAGTTTTAAAGGCAGGTATGCATGGCATCGGCTTCAGCCCATACATTGAGGGACAAAACCCGGGTGATATCATCACAGAAAAGCAGATAAGAAGGAGGATGGAAATCATCCAACCCTATACGAAATGGGTTCGGTCATTCTCATGCACGGAAGGCAATGAGTTGATTCCAAAAATTGCTAAAGAGTATGGAATTAAAACGTTGGTTGGTGCATGGTTGGGCAAAGATGATAAGATCAATCAGCAGGAAATAGAAAACCTTATCAAAATTTCAAGAGAAGGTTATGTTGATATAGCTGCAGTTGGAAATGAAGTGATGCTCCGCGGTGATTTGACAGAAGATGAGTTAATCGCCTTCATCAACCGCGTGAAGTTGGCTATTCCCGGCATTCCTGTTGGTTATGTGGATGCGTATTTTGAATTCGATGTAAAGCCCAGAATAACTGAGGCGTGCGATGTCGTGCTGGCCAATTGCTACCCCTATTGGGAAGGTTGTCACATCGATTATTCATTATTATACATGAAGGAAATGTATAACAGGGCCATACGTGCCGCCAAGGGAAAGCCGGTCATTATCAGCGAAACAGGTTGGCCGAGTCAAGGCACAAACTTTGGTGCTGCTGAACCATCGGATGAAAATTTTATCAAATACTTCATCAATACACAGAAATGGTCTGCGGAAGATAATATTGATATCTTCTATTTTTCATCGTTTGATGAATCATGGAAAGTGGGTGCTGAAGGAGATGTAGGTGCCTATTGGGGTTTATGGGATAAAGATGAAAAGCTTAAATATTAGTTGTATTAAATTTTGAATTTATTTAAGCTGATGTGAAAGAAGTAAAATAGATTTTATATTTTCTTACAGCCGTTACCTCAACACTTATTTTGCATAGCCCGCCAACGCTCCGCAGTGTGCGGACGAGCTTCTCTTTCACTTTATCAGCAATCTGCACTCTTGTCAACTCAAGAAAACAAAAGAATGTGAATGCTTTGATAAACCGCAGCACATTAATACATTTGACTCAGCAGGCGATGGAGTTCGCCTTAAACCGCCACTCGCTGATAATTCCTACTCACAACTAATGTTAATAGTTATTTTATGAGTATTCGAATATTACTGATTATCGGCACCGGTGGTTTCTTAGGTACTATTGCCCGCTATCTTACTCAGCAAAGTATCAGCAAAATTCTTCCGATACTTTTTCCTTACGGTACACTCACAGTAAATATTGCGGGGTGCTTCCTTATTGGGATAATTTATGCCCTTGCCGACCGTGGCAATGCGCTCAGCCCCGAATGGCGCATTTTTCTTACTACCGGATTCTGTGGTGGCTATACCACTTTTTCTACTTTTTCGTATGAGTCGTATAATCTGATTCGCGATGAACAATATTTATACCTTTCATTATACATCGGTTTAAGCGTCATCCTCGGAATCATGGCAACTTTTCTGGGTATCATTTTAATCAAATCATTATGAACCTCGATAAAAACTCAAAATTGCTCCGCATATTTTTAGGAGAAAATGATAAGCATCACGGCATGCCTTTGTATGAGGCTATCGT
>JALOMN010000131.1 GCA_025455445.1 Cyclobacteriaceae bacterium | reverse complement strand
GAAGGAGTTTAGCGTCAATATTATAGGCCTAAGCAAAAAAGCCCATCAATTTGAATTTCAGATAAATGATGGATTTTTTGCAGCATACGGTAACGAAATAATTACCAGGGCAAAGCTTGAAGCTAAAGTTACTTTAGACAAAAGAGAAACGTTCATTGAGGCTGATTTTGAAGTAGTTGGATTTGTAACCCTTGTTTGCGACAGGAGTTTAGAGCCATTTCAACACCCACTTAAATTTCACAAAAAGGTGATTTTTAAATATGGTGAAGAAGCACAGGAAATCAGCGATGAGATTGTTGTTATCACGCGTGATCAGGACAGTCTTGATTTAGGGCAATACCTGTATGAATTTATCATACTGGAAATACCCATCAAGAAAATACATCCCGATTTACAGGAAGAAGACGAGGAAGAAGGAAATCTGAAAATGATTTACTCTACCGGTTCTGATGAAGATAATGACGACAACAATGAAATTGACCCGCGTTGGGAGAAATTGAAAAAATTAAAGTAGTATAGATTAACATTTTGAGTTATGCCAAATCCGAAACGTAAAACCTCGAAAACCCGCAGAGATAAAAGAAGAACCCATTATAAGGCTACTGCTAAGCAATTTGCAATATGCCCTACCACTGGCGAACAACACTTACCCCATCGCGCCTTTTGGCACGAAGGTAAATTATACTACAAAGGAAATGTAGTAATGGAGAAGGAGGTATTGGCTTAATACGCCATGATCTCAAGCAAGTTTATAAAATGTTTTATTAACCGTATTGCCTGTTATCAACACAGTCAGCACGCTTAAGTAAGAATAAATTATAGCCCGGTTAATTTATTTAGCCGGGCATTTGTTTTTTAATATCGTCAATGCAAGAACTCAATTATGAATAAAATCAGAGCGGCAATTACTGGTGTGGGGGGATATGTTCCTGAATATATTCTCACCAATCAAGAATTAGAAACGATGGTGGAAACCAGTGACGAGTGGATAACCTCGCGCACCGGCATTAAGGAAAGAAGAATTCTGAAAGGAGAAAATCAGGGGGTTTCCGTAATGGGTATAGCTGCAGTAAAAGAATTGCTTGCTAAAACCAGGATTGATCCAAAAGAAATTGATGCAGTAATTTTCGCTACCGTTACTGCAGATATGACGTTTCCTGCAACTGCCAATATTGTTGCCACTGCCGTGGGTGCAACTAATGCTTTTAGTTTCGATATGGGTGCAGCTTGTTCTGGATTTATTTATGCACTTGCTACCGGTGCAAGCATGATTGAATCTGGCAGACATAAAAAAGTAGTGGTAATAGGTGGTGATAAAATGTCCTCTATCTTGGATTATACCGATCGCACTACCTGCATCATATTTGGCGATGGCGCTGGTTGCGTCTTGCTTGAACCCACCACTGAAGATGTAGGTGTGATCGACTCAATATTGCGAAGTGACGGTAGTGGTGAATCATACCTGCACATGAAGGCAGGAGGAAGCCGCATGCCTGCCTCTCATGAAACCGTTGATTCAAAACAACACTATGTATATCAGGAAGGATCTGCTGTTTTTAAATTTGCTGTCACCAATATGGCTGATGTTTCTGCGCAGTTAGCCGATCGAAATGGTCTTACAAAAGAAAACATAAAATGGCTCGTGCCCCATCAGGCAAACAAACGCATTATCGATGCAACAGCCAACCGTGTGGGTATAAGTGAAGATAAAGTAATGATGAACATCGAACGCTATGGTAATACTACTGCGGGCACAATTCCATTACTTCTTTGGGATTATGAAAAACAGTTAAACAAAGGAGATAACCTTATTCTTGCTGCCTTCGGTGGCGGATTCACATGGGGCGCAGTATATGTTAAGTGGGCTTATAACCCACAATAACCCATTAACACTATTCTAATTGTAATTAATTAATTCATTTGTAAATTAAAGGCGTATAAATTATGGCTACAGTTTCTGATTTAAGTAAAGGAAATTTCATTCGTTACAATGGTGAAGTGGTTCAAGTAGAAGAACTTCAACACCGTACACCCGGCAACTTACGTGCATTCTATCAGATAAAAATGAGAAACGTGCGCAACGGAAAAATTGTTGAAAATCGTTTTCGCCCTGGTGATAGTGTTGATTTGCTAAGAGTAGAAACAAAAGAATATCAATACCTTTATCAGGATGGTGATAGCCTGGTGTGCATGGATAATGACACTTTTGAACAAGTATATATCGACAAAGTACTTCTTGGTGATTCCGTGAATTACATAAAGGAAGGAGTTACGCTTCTTATTGCCTTTGAAAATGGCACCACACCAATAACTGCCGAAGCACCTGCACATGTTATTGTGAATGTAACCTATACTGAACCTGGTGTGCAAGGTGATACTGCAACCCGTACTTTGAAGGCAGCCACAATTGAAACTGGCGCAGAGATTCGGGTTCCTCTTTTCGTAAATACCGGTGATAACATCAAAATAAAGACCAGCACCGGAGAATATGTAGAACGTGTTAAATAATAATCATGGCCTCTAAAAAACCTACTGCTGCAAAAGGTAACGGTAAAACCGGAAGCCAAACCAGCCTCTCTAATGAACCTAAAAAAACAACTGAAATGAAAACTTCCGAAATCAGGGACCTGATCGACTTTATTGCGCAAACAGGATTGAATGAAGTTGATATAGAAACCAAAGAACTCAAACTTCATGTCAAGCGCGAACCCGATCAAAAAGTATTAAAATCTTCAGCGCAGGTAATGGCTGCACCTATGCCCGTTGCACCTGCCCCTGTGGCTCCGGCAGCAGTAGCTCCAGCACCTGCTGCGCCAAAGCCTGAAAAAGTAGCAACCGTGGCAAGCAATACGGTGGAAGTAAAATCTCCAATGATTGGCACATTTTATCGTACTGCCAATCCAGACTCACCTCCGTTTGTTTCAGTTGGTGATAAAATCACCAAAGGACAAACAGTGTGCATTATTGAAGCCATGAAATTATTCAATGAGATTGAATCTGATGTTTCTGGTACAATCGTAAAAGTAATGGTAGAAAATGCATCACCCGTAGAATATGATCAGGTGTTGTTTGTAGTTGAACCTGATTAGTTCATGAATCAAATTCAGGATTAAACTTTTAAGTCTGAAGGCTTAGGTTAAATCTTGAATTTTAATTTTAATCCAGAAATAATTTTATGTTTAAAAAGATATTAATTGCGAACCGCGGTGAAATTGCTCTTAGAGTGATCCGCACCTGCAAGGAGATGGACATCAAAACGGTAGCAGTTTACTCTACGGCTGATCGTGAAAGTCTTCATGTGCGCTTTGCTGATGAAGCTGTGTGTATTGGTGCTGCCCCAAGCAAAGAATCATACCTGAATATTCCTCGTATAATTTCGGCTGCTGAAATCACCAATGCAGATGCAATTCATCCCGGATATGGATTTCTTTCAGAGAATGCAGAGTTCTCAGCAGTATGTCATGAGTATGGAATAAAATTCATCGGCCCCACACCTGAAATGATAAGATTGATGGGTGATAAAGCCACCGCGAAAGACACCATGAAAAAAGCAGGCGTGCCTTGCATACCCGGCTCGGATGGTCTCTTAGAAACGATGGAACAGGGAATGAAAATCGCAAAAGAGATTAAGTATCCTGTAATCGTGAAAGCAACTGCTGGTGGCGGAGGAAAAGGAATGCGAATCATCAACGATGAATCGGAATTTAAGAAAGCCTGGGATGACGCAAAACGTGAATCTGCAGCTGCTTTCGGAAATGACGGATTATACCTCGAAAAATTCGTTGAAGAACCAAGGCATATCGAAATTCAGATTGTGGGTGACCAGTATGGAAAGGTTTGCCATCTTTCAGAACGCGACTGCTCTGTTCAACGCAGACACCAAAAACTGGTGGAAGAAACGCCATCACCTATTGTGACACAGGAATTGCGTGAACGTATGGGTGAAGCTGCAATTAAAGGCGCTAAGGCCATTAACTACGAAGGTGCAGGCACTATTGAGTTTCTGGTTGATAAACATGGTGACTTCTATTTTATGGAAATGAATACCCGTATCCAGGTAGAGCACCCGATTACCGAAGAAGTAACGAACTACGATCTTATCAAAGAACAAATCAAGGTAGCAGCAGGTGTGCCTATTTCTGGCACGAACTATTATCCGAATTTGTTCGCCATGGAATGCCGCATCAATGCAGAAGATCCTGCCAATGGCTTCAGACCAAGCCCGGGTAAGATTATCAATCTGCACAAGCCCGGAGGCCATGGCGTGCGCGTAGACAGCCACGTGTATGCTGGCTATACAATACCACCCAATTATGATTCAATGATTGGTAAACTAATTGTGACCGGACAATCGAGAGATGAAGTAATCACCCGCATGAAACGTGCGCTAAGCGAGTTTATAATTGAAGGAGTTAAAACCACAATTCCATTTCACCTTAAATTGATGGACAATCCGGTATTTCGCTCTGGTAAATTCACTACAAAGTTTTTAGAAACTTCGTTTGATTTCTCTGATTTGAAATAATCAACATTCAATTTCAATTAAATAAAAAACCCCTGATGTCAGGGGTTTTTTATTTCAGAACCACATAGGTAATTCCATCACCACCGCGGTCTGCATGTTCATCCGCCAAGGATGCAACTTCTTTTATTTTTCTCAAATGTTCACGAACTACCTTGCGCAAAACACCTTCACCTTTACCATGAATTATTTTCAATTGCGATTGCCCCAACAAAATGGCATCATCGATAAACTGATCCAACACCGTAATTACCTCCTCCACCCGTTTACCGCGAATATCCAGTGTATTATCAAATGTAGATTGCTTTCGCATGACATCAACACCAAGTGATCTCGCTTTAACCGCTATGGACTTTACCTCTATCTGGTCGCTCCTGATGAGTTGCTTTATTTTAACATTTGAACGCAAGTCGCCAAACTGCACTACCGCATTAGCATCTTTCATCGAAAGCACAGTTCCTGTAACCTCTTGTCCAATTAAACGCACTTTGTCTCCAACACTTATTTTTTCCTTTCTGTTTTCTATTGGTTTAGCGGGTGTTTGCACTTTTGTTGTAAGTATCTCTAAACCCTGACGAACCTTTCGCGTTTCCTTTTTCTCAGCTTTATTCTCTTTTATGTGACGTATCGTCTTTTCAATTTCTCGATTAGTTTCCTTCAATAATTGCGAGGCTTCTTCTTTTGCCTTATTAATGATTTCTTTTTCTTTTCCTTTTAATTCACTCAGTAACTTCTGATAGTGAGAAAGTGTTTCCTGCAGCTTATGCTCTCTCTGCCCGATTTCTTTTTTCATTCTTTCCACATGCTGCTTCTCATCGGCCACCGATTTCATCAGTGTTTCCAGTCCAGTAAGTTCTTTACCTATTATTTCTTCAGCCCGCATCAAAGTCTTTGCAGGTAGACCCGTTTTACGGGCGATCTCAAGTGCAAATGAACTTCCTGGTTTACCAATCTCTAATACAAAAAGTGGCTCAAGTAATTGAGCATTAAACTGCATGGCTCCATTTCTGATGCCTCTATGACTGCCCGCGAATAACTTAAGGTTATAATAATGTGTAGTGGCAATGCCCCAGACTTTCTTTTCCAGTAAATCAGTGAGTATAGACTCAGAAATT
>JALOMN010000130.1 GCA_025455445.1 Cyclobacteriaceae bacterium | reverse complement strand
TTTCATTGGCCGAATGGGGCCGTAAAGAAATAAAATTAGCGGAAGCAGAAATGCCAGGCTTAATGGCATTGCGCGAAGAGTTTGGTGCTTCCAAGCCACTTAAAAATGCACGCATTGCTGGTTGTTTGCACATGACCATCCAAACCGCTGTATTGATTGAAACATTGATCGAGTTAGGGGCAGAAGTAACATGGTCGTCATGCAATATTTTCTCTACACAAGATCATGCAGCAGCAGCAATTGCCAAGGCAGGAATTCCGGTATTTGCATGGAAGGGTATGAACGAGCAGGAGTTTGACTGGTGTATTGAGCAGACGCTTCATGCGTTTAAAGATGGCAAGCCATTGAATATGATTCTTGATGATGGTGGTGACCTTACCAACATGGTATTGGATCGCTATCCTGAATTAGTAGCCGGCATCAAAGGTATTTCAGAAGAGACCACTACTGGTGTGCATCGTCTTATCGAACGCCAGCACAATGGAAAACTTCCTTTGCCTGCAATTAACATTAATGATTCAGTTACTAAATCAAAATTTGATAACAAGTACGGTTGCAAAGAATCATTGGTAGATGCTATTCGCAGAGCTACTGATGTGATGATGGCCGGAAAAGTTGCTGTAGTTGCAGGTTATGGAGATGTGGGTAAAGGTTCAGCCGCTTCATTGCGTGGTGCCGGTGCTCGTGTGATTGTAACGGAAATTGATCCAATCTGCGCCTTACAAGCTGCCATGGATGGCTTTGCAGTTAAGAAGATGGACAATGCAGTGAAAGAGGCTGACATAGTGGTTACCGCAACAGGAAATAGTGGCATCGTGTTAGGTCATCATTTTGAGCTGATGAAAGACAAAACCATTGTATGTAACATTGGTCATTTCGATAATGAAATTGATGTAGCCTGGTTGAATAAAAACGCATCGAAAGATGAAGTAAAACCTCAGGTTGACTTATATACCTTGAAAAATGGTCGTCAGGTAATTCTTTTGGCCGAAGGTCGTTTGGTAAACCTGGGTTGTGCAACCGGACACCCTTCATTTGTAATGTCTAATTCATTCACTAACCAAACGCTTGCACAGATGGAATTATGGAGCAATGCTGGTAAGTATGAAAACAAAGTTTATATGTTACCTAAACACCTGGATGAAAAAGTGGCTCGTTTACACTTGAAAAAAATTGGTGTTGAATTAGAAGAGTTGAGACCAGAACAAGCGAAATATATCGGTGTAGAAGTTCAAGGTCCATTCAAACCTGATTATTACAGATATTAACTCTCTGCTTGCAATTAAAGAGAGTATCCCGTGGCAGTTGCCACGGGATTTTTTTTTGAGATGATCTTATTCAACCGAATGGGAAGCTCTTTTCTTTCTTTTTACCCACTTCTCAAATTCAACAGCATGAAATAGAGTTGCTGCAGCCCCGATACAAATTAGCAATTCAATCAACGTTAAAGGCTGTGTTTTAAAAATAGCATTGGCAAATGGAAGGTATATCACCATCAATTGAAGTACGCAGGTTAATATAACTGCACCTAGAAGTGGTTTATTTGAAGTGATTCCCTGTGAAAACAAAGTTTGTCGATCGCTTCGAATAGCAAATACGTGACCCAGTTGCGCAAGTGAAAGCACAGTGAATACCATTGTTTGCCAATGAGTGTCGCCCATTTTTATAGCCCAAGCTTGCAGCCCCAGGGTGATTGCTGCCATGAGCAACCCAACCCACATAATGTGATAGGCAATGCCATCTGAAAATAAACTTTCAGATGATTTACGTGGAGGTCTGTTCATGATGTCACTTTCAGCTTTTTCGCTGGCCAGAGCGATACCCGGTAACCCATCAGTTACTAAGTTAATCCACAATATGTGTATGGGTAAAAGCGGCATTGGCAGACCGATGATCGGTGCCAGAAAGATGGTCCATATTTCGGCACTGTTGCAGGTCATAATGTATTTGACAAACTTTCTGATGTTGTCATATATTCTTCTGCCTTCGCGCACTGCCTTTACGATGGTGGCAAAATTATCGTCAAGTAAAATCATATGAGCTGCTTCTTTACTAACGTCTGTGCCGTTGATTCCCATGGCTACGCCAATATTAGATGCTTTTAATGACGGTGCATCATTTACACCATCGCCTGTCATGGCAACAAAATGATTTTTAGATTGCAATGCTTTTACGATTCGCATTTTCTGCTCTGGCGACACACGTGCATACACTCGGATCTTCTCAACTTTTTCATTTAAGTCATAATCGCTCATCGCACTTAACTCTGCACCGGAAACCACTAATTCATTAGTGCCAAGTATTCCGATTTCGCGGGCAATGGCTGCTGCGGTAGAAGGATGATCGCCTGTAATCATTACTGGAGTAATGCCTGCTGTTTTGCATTCTTTTATGGCAAGTTTAACTTCTTCGCGGGGCGGGTCAATCATTCCGGTAAGACCTGCGAAAAGAAGATTATTTTCTATCGAATGATAGGTAAAGGGTTCAGGTAGCTGATCAATATATTTGTACCCATAGGCAAGTACGCGTAACCCATCATTTCCCCATTCTGTACTAAGGGATGTTATTTTTTGATAATCATTTTTACCGGCCACTAATTTGTCAACGATTGATTCTAATGCGCCTTTGGAAATCACAAGAAATTTATCTGCTATGCGGTGCACGGTAGTCATGCACTTGCGCTCTGAATCAAACGGAAGTTCAGCAACACGCGGAAATTGTGTGAAGATATTTTTATATTCTTCTTTTGAAAGTTCATTTTGTGCGTACTCCACTAATGCAATTTCAGTGGGGTCACCTGTTAATACACCTTCAGGGTTTTTCTTAACATCATGATTGAGGGCCATCGCTGCCATTAAATGTGTGACTCCTTGGTTTGATATAGGTGTATTGTCGGCAATATATGTTTGCACTACTTTCATTTTATTTAATGTAAGTGTGCCGGTTTTGTCACTGCAGATGTAAGACACAGAGCCTAAGGTTTCTACTGCCGGTAGCTTGCGGATAAGCGCTTGTTGTTTCACCATGCGTTTGGCACCTCTGGAAAGCGCAACCGTAATAAGTGCAGGCAATGCTTCTGGTATTGCAGCAACGGCAAGGCTAATAGAAATTAATAACATCCGCATCGGTTCTTCTCCACGAATCAATCCGATCACAAATAGCAATGCGCAAATACTCAGAATGATGTAGGACAGTTTTTTTCCAAAGTCAGCCATTCGCTTTTGCAGTGGGGTAGCCGGATCATTGGTTTGCAGCATGCTTGCTATTTTACCAATCTCTGTATTCATTCCAGTAGAAATTACCACGCCTTTACCTCTGCCATTAGTAATTACAGTTCCTTTATAAGCAAGGTTGATTCGGTCGCCAATCGAAATATTTTCACTTTCAATTTCTTGAACACTTTTATCAACAGGCACAGATTCTCCGGTGAGTGTGGATTCATCAATCCGCATGCTGTGTGCTTCTATCAGCCGAAGGTCTGCTGCGAGTGCATTGCCCGCATCCAATAAAACAATATCACCGGGCACCAACAATGAAGAGTGTAGGCGTATCGAATTCTCATCGCGAAGCACCTCCACATGCAGACTTGCCATTTCTTTAAGAGCATCCATAGCCTTTTCAGCGCGATACTCCTGAATAAATCCAACGGTGGCATTAATCAGTATGATTACCAGTATGATGATTGTATCGGTAACGTCACCTGCCAGACCCGATATTACTGCGGCAATAATCAAAACAAGAATCATGAAATCTTTGAACTGGTTTACAAACAGAATCCATGCAGGCCGTTTCTTTTTTTCTATCAGTTCGTTTTTTCCATGCTTCTGTAATCGAATTTCTGCTTGAGCAGAACTCAATCCCTTTGCTGAGGTTTCCAATACCTCCATTACTTTTTCTGCAGGTAATGAGTACCAATTCATGGCGATAGATTTATGCTGGGTGATGCTGATAAAATTGCTTGGATTTTTTGTCTATGCCAAGCCAATCGTCATTAAACAGATCGAAACAAATAACTATTTAATATCTGTAAATCGATTTCAAAAGAATAAATAGATACCAGGTGGGTCGCGTATAGAAATCCCATAAGTAATGTTCTATTCTCATAATGGGATAAATTTCCAAACAGAAACACTTGTTTTTTACGATTTTTTGGGGTTTTTTATTTTGGTATGGTTCTGCTACAATGGATCGCAAAATATTAAATGGTATGAGAGTGCTAGAATTGTATCAAAATGGGGTGATTGAATACCTGTATCAAAAAGGTCTGCTGAGTGGTAGTACACTATCCTATATCGAGTACTACAAGAAATACCTTGAGCATCGTGCGTTAGGCAGAGGGTATCGTGAAAGTGTAAGACATTTAACCAAAGAGTTTGGTGTTTCTGAAACTACTATCAAGAAGGCGATCAAAATCATGAATAATTAGGTACATAATTCAATCATCAAAAAATGGGGTTTAGGTTTGGAAGGCGCTTGACAAAGAGCGTCTTTCTTTTTTTTGATAACCAGATTAATAATTAAATGTGCGCGCTTTTTCGGGCATCATTCACCAGAATTAATTCGGCCAGATTTTCAGCATCAATAATGCCCATCAGCTGGCCGTGGGAGGTAACAAGCACCATGGGTGATTTCGATTTTTTTAATTCTGAGAACACATCGCTGAGCGGTGCATCCGTATCTACATAGGTAAGATTTGTTTGGGTGATATGATCCAACGTATCCTCTTCTCCAAATTCTTTAATGCCGCGCACAATATCATTACTGCTAATAACTCCATAGGGTTGATTATTTTCGGTAATCAGAAAGCTTTTCGCTTGTCCATCAAGTAATAATTTAACAGCGTGTGAGATTGGCAATAGTTTATCGAGCACCAAATAGTTTGTCATCAGTGCATCTTTTGCTTTCAGGTCAACAAGTAAAGCCTGAGTTTTTACCATTTGCTCTTCTGCATTGGCACCAAGGATTATGAATAGCCCGATAAAAATTAAAAATGGATTTAAATAGAATCCGGTCACCACAAATCCAAAGGCCAGTAACTTACCAATGCCAGCAGCAATTTGTGTTGCTTTCACTCTATCCATGCGCATAGCCAGAAGCGCACGTAATACTCTTCCTCCATCCATCGGAAATGCCGGTATCAGGTTAAATAAGGCAAGCCAAACGTTGAGTATGCCCAACATGGGCAGAAAATTGGTTGGACCAATAATCAACACTTTTGCGTTGTCATCTATATCCCATGTAAAATTTAATAATACCGGAATCAATAATAAGGTGATTAAGAAATTAACAGCGGGGCCTGCCAAGGCTACAATAAGTTCTTGCTGTGGTTTTTCTGGCATTTTTTCAAGCCGTGCAACACCGCCTATAGGATAAAGTGTAATGTCTTTGGTAAGTATGCCATATCGTCTGGCTGCAAGCGCATGTCCTAATTCGTGCAGTGTAACACACAGAAATAAACTGAGGATAAATATCACAGACCAGCCGACTTGCATGGCCGTGAGGCCTGCACGCAGATTACTGTATATGATCCAGATTATGAGAATGGAAAATGTCCAATGAATATAAATATTAATACCTGCAATTTTCGGAAAAGAGAGCGCACGCTTCATGGGTATTAATATTTAACGATAAAAATATGCGATTACTTTTTGCGGATAGTACATCCCATAGCACG
>JALOMN010000129.1 GCA_025455445.1 Cyclobacteriaceae bacterium | reverse complement strand
CGCATAGAGGGTGCAGGTGGATAGATGTAGGTGTTGCGCACCATAAATTCTTTTAGGATATCATTTTGTATGGTACCATTGAGTTGATTGGGTTGAACACCTTGTTCTTCTGCAGCTACAATATAAAATGCCATGATAGGAATTACCGCACCATTCATGGTCATCGATACCGACATTTTATCCAACGGAATTTGATCGAATAGGATTTTCATATCCTCTACGGTATCGATGGCTACACCTGCTTTTCCCACATCGCCAGTTACACGCGGATGATCTGAATCGTAACCACGATGCGTGGCCAAATCAAATGCAACCGATAATCCTTTTTGGCCGGCAGCAAGATTTCTTCTGTAAAATGCATTTGATTCTTTTGCGGTAGAGAAACCTGCGTATTGTCTGATGGTCCATGGCCGCACCGTATACATCGTAGCATAGGGCCCACGCAGAAAGGGAGCAATGCCGGCAGAGGAATTTTTTAAGAGGTTGGTATCACTATCTTCTGAAGTAATAATTGGTTTTACTTCGATTTTCTCGGGGGATATCCAGGCAGTGTGTTTACTTTCAACAGGTGAAGTTGTAAACTGATTGAATTTTATTTTTGAGAAATCGGGTTTCATTCGGTTACTGCTAGTTGAAATTTTTTCCAGGCCTTCACTGAAAGTTGTGTAGTTAGTTCTTCGAGATAGAAAGAACCGGCTGTTGCATCGGCAATTTTTGAAAAGTGCGATTCGTCACGAATGACAGATGAAACATTGCGTGCAATGCGACACATCATGGTGTTGTTACTATCTTCAGGCTCGATGGTGAGACTGTCGCAACCACCTAAAATCGCTGCCATGGCTGCGGTGGTCGCCTTAATCATATTGCCATGCGGCTGATAGCGTTCATTTATCCAGGGATGTGAAAATGCATGAATGTGCAGTGACGTTAAATTTGTTTTATAGGCACCGGCAATTTGTTGCCACAACAAACGCAGTGATTTTAATTTGGCGATCTCTAAAAAGAAATCCGTATCCACCGCAACAGAAAAACCAATTTGATTAATCACTTGCTGAGGCGCGATTCCCTTACCCACTATATTCTCGATTAAAGCAACAGCGTTAACCAGGCCTTCCGCAATTTGAAGCGCAACTTCCTTTTGATCATTTAATTGAAATCCCAGCGGGAAGAAATTTGTAAAAGAGTGAAATGCCACAGAAATATCATTGATCTTCGCGGGAAGCTCTTTCCAGAGAATAGTGCCACTGATAGATTCTTTGCTATAATTCTTAGCGGCAAAATCTGCAAAATCTAGTGCAACACTAGAGTGTCCGTTTTCCAGTAAAAATGAAACCGGGCAAATGTCTAACTGAATATCCTTTAAAAGTTTTTCAATATTGATTTGCTCTTTTTTTAATTCAAATAATATTCCGTCAGCGCCTGAGTGTAAGTAATCGATTGATTTATTGTTTGCAGATACTTCGTCATTTACCTCAATTCGAGGCATATTCACCCAACTTCGGGCTCCTCGATATTCGTTAGAAGAAGCATTTAGTGTAAATGCGCTGGATTCAGCCTTTTCGGGAGGAAAGTAAATGGGCTGAATTTCCAATTCGCCTTTTATGATAGAGAGGTCGTTGATTGTTGAACTCTCCGGAATCTCCTGTTTTGCAACTTTGAGCCAATCCTCGCGGGTTGAATTTGCAAAAGGTATAAATGTATTGTGATCTGAACCCATTGTATCGTTTGCAATAGTGGTTTCAAATTGGATGTAAGTAATGACTATTGCAATTAATTTATGATTTTAATCAGGTTTAGTTACAATAAAAAAAACAAGAAAAGCAAGGTGATTTTTTGTTTTTTTTGTTCTTCAAATTTTTACACCTTTGTCTCCCTTCTGAAAAAAAGGTACATAAATTTTTAAAAATCGCTAGCTAATATTTGAATGGTAATTGATTGTGCAACAGTATGGAGTGATTGCCTCGGTGTAATTCGAAATGAAGTAGACGAGCAAAACTTTAATACCTGGTTTAAACCAATTACGCCTCTTAAGAGTGAAGGCGATGTGCTTACTATTCAGGTGCCTTCGCAGTTTTTCTATGAATGGCTTGAAGAACATTATGTTCCCGTTTTGAGAAAGGCGATACACCAAATAATGGGCCCCAATGGCAGGTTAGAATATTCGGTGATTGTTGACAGCGGTAATCAGAAGAATCCTCCACTAATGGTGAACTATCCAAATGGTGCAGGAACCAAACGATATCCCAATCAAGCTTCTAATGGAGTACCGGAAGTGTATTCTCCTTTTAGCGTGAAAGCGCTTAATCCGCAAACGGTTAATTCAAGACTCAATCCTAATTATACATTCGAAAACTTTGTAGAAGGAGATTGCAATCGGTTGGCGCGCTCTGCAGGTGTGGCAGTAGCTAAAAAGCCCGGTGTAACTTCATTCAATCCGCTTATGCTCTATGGTGGCGTGGGTGTAGGCAAAACACATTTGGTGCAAGCCATCGGTAATGAGATTAAGAAAAATCTTCCTGAAAAGATTGTGTTATATATCGACCAGAATGATTTTACCAGCCAGTTTTTAAATGCGCTTCAGAATCATAAAATTCAGGAATTCCAGAATTACTATTTGCAGGTTGATTTGTTGATTCTGGATGATGTGCAGTTTCTTGCTGGTCGTGAAAAAACGCAGGAAATGTTCTTTCATATCTTTAATCAATTGCATCAGTCGGGTAAGCAGATTATCATGACCAGCGATTGCCCACCGCGTGATTTGAAAGGCTTTCAGGAGCGCTTGCTATCAAGATTTAAATGGGGCCTTACTGCCGATTTACAAGAACCTGACTTCGAGACTAAACTGGCCATCATTCATAATAAGATGCAGTCGGATGGTATCGAAATATCTACTGAAGTGGCTGAATACCTAGCATACAGCGTGGATACCAACCTGCGTGATATGGAAGGTGTGCTTAACTCCTTATTATTTCATGCCACACTGCTGAAAAAGGAAATCGATCTCGAATTAGCGAAGGAAGTGTTGAAGAATATTGTGAAGGAGATTCAATCAGATGTGAGTGTAGATTATATACAGAAAACCGTAGCTGATTACTTTAAAGTTGAGCTGGAGCAGATGAAGAGTAAACTGAAAAAGCGTGAGATTGTAATACCACGCCAGGTTGCTATGTATTTCTGCAAGCGTTACACGCAGCTTACATTAGCATTGATTGGCGAAAACTTTGGCGGTCGCGACCACAGCACCGTTATTCATGCCCTTGAATCAGTCGAGGATATGATGAAAACCGATGCGAATTTTAAGAACAGTGTCGAAGACCTGACTAAAAAATTCAAGTCACGCATGACTGCTTCTTAAAACCTGTTTACTTTTTATTGCAGCGTAAACGAATAAGGTACTTCTTGTTTCAAGCTGTTTATTCCTACCATATACACACGACCTTTGTATTTGTTGAAGAATTCAATCACATCCTGCGGATCTTTTACACGCTGGCGATTGATGTAGACAATTGTGTAATTTTCCTGCATGCCCAGCTTTTTGAAAATTCCATTATTGATTTTAAATACTTTCACACCATAATCTACTGCTTCGAGGCTCGCACCTACCGTTGCGTCTGAATATATTCTCCGCTTCACAAGACTGGTATCGCCATTTTTATTTAGCAATGTTATAGTAGTGTTGTTAGCTTCTTCATTTCGAATGTAGGTGATGTTGATTTTATCACCGGGATAGCGGTAACTTAATTCTTCTTCAAAAGCACTTTCGCTGTTAATTTCAACATTATTAATTTTTGTGATAATGTCGCCTTCCTTTAATCCCGCGGCAGCGGCTGCTCCTGATTTATCTACCTTGCCAAGCAACACACCTTTAAATTCCTTCACATTGCTATTAAGCCCAAACTTCTGTGCGTTTTGATAATCATATTCAATTACACGGCCGCCTAAGATGGCCTTTTGAACTACACCATGTTTGATTAAATCCTCCACAACTTTTCTGGCAATATCAATCGGCACAGCAAATGCATAACCGGTGTATGAACCGGTGCGCGAAAGAATGGCTGTATTGATACCAATCAATTCGCCATTTTTATTTACTAATGCGCCACCACTATTACCAGGGTTAATGGCCGCATCGGTTTGAATAAATGATTCTATGGGGAAACGATCATCCACCACATTAATTCTTCTGCCCTTGGCGCTCACAATACCTGCGGTTACTGTTGAACTTAACGAAAATGGATTTCCAACTGCTACCACCCATTCACCCACGGCAACATTTTTTGAACTTCCTATTGTAATGGCTGGCAGGTTGGTTTCATTGATTTTAAGAACGGCCAGATCAGTAGATGGATCTGTGCCGATGAGTTCGGCCTCATATGATTTTTTATTATACAACACTTGAATTTTTTCAGCAGATTCAATTACGTGGTTATTAGTTACGATGTATCCGTCTGTGGTAAAGATTACTCCCGAACCGCTGCTCACCTGCGTTTGTGAGCCACTGCCGCCAAATAATAAATCCCAATAGGAGTAAGCCTGGCTGCCTTTTGAAATACTATTGATATAGACTACGCTGGGTGTGGCTTTCTTGGCAGAAAAAGTAAAATCTTCTTCGATAGAAGCAGGTGCATTTGAATGATCCGATTCAACTATGTTAGGACGATATACTTCTGAAGGCTTGTAATCGGTGGCCTGATACTGTTGTTCTTTTTGTTCTCTCAGTTGTTTTTCCTGTTGATAGGTAAACAATGCATAGGCACCAGCCAAACCGGCAATAAATCCAACAATAATTGTTTTCAACGTATTCATAAAAACGAATTTTAACTACTCCAACGAATGCAGATAACAGATGTTACTTAAACTTAGTTTGTACCTCTTCAAAAATTGTCCCAAATATAAAAGTCTGAATGTTTGTCAGTCGGTTATTCAGTTTGCAGCCTCCGCCCGTTAAGGTTACTTTTGCATTCTATGGGAATTCGATCCGTATTAGCCAAACCGTTTGCTGCTTATGTGGCTGCTCAAACCAAAGAGTGGTCATCAAATCCTGTAAAATTCCAACATAAAATATTTAACAACCTGGTTCAAACGGGAGCCAATACGTTATTCGGTCGCGATCATGGTTTTGAGTCGATTCAAAACTATGCAGAATTTAGAAAGCAAGTGCCGATACGCGATTATGAGGCCTTAAAGCCCTATGTGGAGAAGGTGCTTCATGGCGAGCCAGATATTTTATGGAAGGGTAAGCCAGCCTATTTTGCCAAAACTTCGGGCACCACTTCGGGCACCAAGTATATTCCTATCACGAAAGATTCAGTACCCAACCATATCAATAGCGCCCGAAATGCACTGCTCAGTTATGTACACGAAACCGGCAATGCCTCTTTTCTGGATGGCGGTTTGATCTTTCTTTCCGGTAGCCCTGAATTGGATGAAAAGGCGGGAATCAAAACAGGACGACTTTCCGGAATTGTAAATCATCATGTGCCTGGCTATTTGCGTACGAATCAGAAGCCGAGTTATGAGACAAACTGCATAGAAGATTGGGAGGCGAAGCTCGATAGAATAATTGACGAGACCATTCAGGCAGACATGACCCTAATTTCGGGTATACCACCGTGGGCACAAATGTATTTCGATCGCATTGTGGCGCGCACCGGCAAAAAGGTAAAAGATGTATTTC
>JALOMN010000128.1 GCA_025455445.1 Cyclobacteriaceae bacterium | reverse complement strand
AAACTATTCCAAAAACAATAAGCCCCAATGGAAATTTAGATGTGTTTGAACCAAGGGAAAGAGACTTGCTTAAACTCATTTTAATCAAATCAAAACTTAATCAAACTGCATCAATCGAAGAAATTAACCGGGTTTTGGGTATAGCGGAAAAGTCACCGGATTTGCAGAAGAAGCACAGAAGCGATGTGATAAACTCAATTAACAGTAAATACCATCTAGTCTCAGGCAGTTCTGAAAATTTATTGTCCTCAAAGCGGTCAGATTTTGATAAGCGATCATTTGAGTACTTGATTAAAAATGAAAAGGCAACAGAATTTCATGAATTATTTAAGAATGTCTTTTAGGTGACATTGCTCAACCTTCTTTTAATTAAATGTCAAACCTCATAAAACTCCAATGGCAGTCCATCCGGATCAGAGAAGAAAGTAAATCGTTTGCCGGTGTATTCATCCACACGGATTGGCTCTGATGTTACTCCATGTTTTTGCAAGTGTTCAACGGCTTTATCTAAATCACTCACGGCAAATGCAAGATGACGTAGTCCTGCAGCTTCTGGGCGACTAGGTCTCGCTGGCGGATTTGGGAATGAGAACAATTCAATCACATAATTCTCATTCAACATTAAATCCAGTTTCCACGAATCGCGTGCAGGACGATAATGCTCTGCTTTGATTTTTAATCCTAATACTTCGGTATAAAATTTTTTCGATGCTTCGTAATTGGAGCAGATGATGGCGATGTGATGTATGTTTTTTATTAAAGTCATATTTTTTGTTGCCCGCAAATCCCGATAAATATCGGGAGCTAAGCCCGGAAAGATTACAGGTGCTTTCCCTTTGCTTGGTATGTGATTACTTTATTTATGCTCCTTCGCATAGTGCTCACGCAAAATATCTTCTGCAAAATCATCTTTTAAATCACGCACGGTTGTGTGAACATGGTTTGCGTTATTTTGAGTGTTGTCATATTCAATCAACAACATCGGGCCTTGTATGCGATAGTAATTCGCCACCCCGGGAGTTAAACTTCCTGCCCACGCAAAATGCAGATTTTTGATACCTGCGTTTTTGATTTTGTCCATCAGCTTCTTACTGAATCCGAAGGCATAGTTTTTTATATACACATCCAGTAATTTCAGAAAGAGTGTTTGTTGCTCTTTGCTTAATTCTTTAAAGCTTATTCCATCAGGAGTATGAGGCACAGCCTTTCTCTTGTTTCCTGAAATTATTTCTTCAGGCGCTTTTTCTGAAAATATGGCGGTCGCCCGCTGATTAGCATTCAGAGAATTAATTAATTCAAAACCCAGTTTGGTTTCCTCTTTAAGCACTTCGAGTCCTTTACTTTCACCATCTTTCACAATGCCGGGGTTCGATCCGAAAAAGGAGGGTGTAGAGGAAACTATTTCGCCTCCTATGGAAGTAAAATTCAAGGCCACATGATGTCCTTCAAAACGCCAGGCCCAGGGCTTTCCTTCAGCAGGCTCTCCAAAAAACGTGAAGTGATAATTCATTGGGTCGCGAGCGTGATCATCGGGACCTCGTTTTTCAATTACTTTTAAAATGTTTTCGAGATTTACAATCGCCATTGCTTTTTGATATCCCTGATCACTTAATGAAGATTTCAGTAACACAGTGGCCGCATCGTGTTGCTTGTCAGAAAAATCATAGTAGGTTAATCCATTTCGTTTAATGGGCACAAAGTTCCAGTTGAATCGCTCGGCATCATCAAAAGGATATTGGGCCCGCGACTTAAGTTCGGGCGAAAGCGTGCTCAGAAAATTCCGGGCATTTGTAAGAACCACATCTTTTTGTGCATGAACAAAAAGCGATAAGGAAAGTAAAAGAAAGGTTAGGATAGTTAATTTCATGTCGAAGACTTCATCGAATATACCGATTTTTAGATCGTATATTTTTTAATTGAGTTTTATCTTCATAATCAGCACTTCTTTGAGACGGGCCGGATCAATTATTTTATCCTTTTCCAGGTTGCTCATTTGACTATTGGCAATGAAATAAAACCAATCATCAATAATTACCCCGGTGGTGGGAATATCAAAGAGCGGATGATCAGCAAGTAATACACGGGCATTTTCAATTTTATCAAAAGTTGAATTCAGATTGTATTGATTAATACATACCGGATATGTGACATTCTGAATTCCAATTAATGATTGTTTATAGAAACACAGTCCATCAATTCCTATCACACTGTAATTTGGAAAAGGAAGCGCCATTACGTTTTTACTGGCTATGTCAATCTTAAGAAATCCTTTGAATGTGTTTACAACTATGGCATCGTCTGGTGTGATTGTAATTCCATTTGCGTAGTTGAGTTTATCGTCTTTGATAAACAGTTCCGGATACTTTGAATATATGTTTGCACGATAGATAGCCCCATCGTCAGAATCGGAAACATACACACTACCGTGACTATCAATGGCAAGATCATTAAATAAATGCATCTCACCCGGGGCATCCAATATCAATTTTTTGGCTAAATGGCCGCTTACAATATCAAAGGCATGTATCATGGATTTTCCATTTGCATCGCGCTCTACGGTATTACTGCAAACCCACAATTTTCCGTTGTTTACTTTCATGCCAAGTACTTGTCCAATTCCTTCCTGGCCACTTTTTATGAAAGCTGATACTTTTCCTTCTTCGTTCACCCGTATGATTTTGTTTTTATAAATGCTGCTGACAAAAAAGCTTCTGGATTTTTCATCATAAGCAATTCCTTCGGGTATTAAGTCTTTCTCTGAGATGGTAAAGGCAATTTCAACTTGTTGAGCACACACTTGGAATGTGCCTGAAAATACAACTAACAGAATCAAAGGGAACTTCATCGTAATAAAAGATTCTATAAGTTGATCATAAAAATGTAGCCTATGCTACTTCGGAAACAAGCTCTTATCAATACCCGGAATCAGCGTCATCGCATTCTTGTAATAGATCTTCTTCAGGATCTCATCCGGCAATCCAATGCCATACATCCGCCAGAAGGCGTGATAGCGCTTGTGATAGGGAAAGTATTCGTCTTCAGTTTCAAGCACTCGGAAATACGTTTCATATTCATCAGGCACCCAACTGTCTTTGCCAAACAACACTCGGTCCTGATACTTGGTCAGGAATGCCTTTGCTGCACGGGGCTGTCTTCCCAACTCGGCAATCACGGCACCGATTTCAGTATACATGTTGGGATACTTGTCCATGAGTTCACTCAGTTTCTGCAGGTCATTTCCAAACCAACCTAAGTGTGCATTGATAAACTTTGTTTTAGGATGCTTCTTAAATACATTGTGTTGCTCGGCAATGAGTGTTTCCCAGCTTGCAAAAGTCTCGTCATATCTGCGACCTGGATGTAATTTCAATTCAAGCCAGCGCTCGTTCTGATTATCGATAGGATCCCAAAACGGTTTTGGATCAGCAGAGTGAATTAACACAGGTATACCTAATTCTCCGCACTTAGCCCAGATTGGATCAATCCGTGGGTCATCGATATGGATGCGATTTCCTTTGCTGTCTTTATCACGGATGCCGAGACTTTTATAAATCTTAAGTCCTTTTGCTCCACGTCTTACATCGTCTTCGAGTTGTTTGGCGATTCGAGCGGACCATTCCGGGTTATCAATATCGGTGAAGTCAACATTGGTAAAAAGAATGAAACGGTTAGGATACTGCTTTTTAATATTTTCAAATGATTTTTCAAGATGGTCGCCACTGCTGCGAAAACCACGACCGCTCAGGTTCACCATCACACCCATGTTGAGCTGATCCATAAATTTTACGCGTTCGCTCAAATCAGCGGTGTTCATATTACCATAATGGTTATGAATATCGATAAAAGGAAACTTAGCACGCTTAAGTTTATGCTCAGGCACTTTCAGCGTGGATGGCGGATCATATTGCTCAAAATCCATTTTCATGTCCAACGGCTTTTCTTGTGCAAATGCTGCAATGCCGGTAAGAAGAAAAGCAAAAACGGAGAAAAAATATTTCATAGTAAATAATTAATGAAGCAATTTACGTTATTCCGGCATTGTGGTTCTTGAAAATGTGTGGAGCGGCAACAATCTATATCCGGTAGATTAATCCAAATCTTATTAACTTGCCAAACAGATATTTGATGCATGAAACAATTTCTCACACTACTACTTCTGATTCCGGCACTCGCTTTCGCCCAGGGAGATGCGGCACTTGAAGCGGCTCGTAAAAAACTGGAGGCTAAAAATTTTACTGGAGCCAATGCAGATTTAACCAAGCTTATTGATGCCAATCCGAAAAACAAAGTCGCACTATCGCTGCGCGGACAAGCACGTATGGGGTTGCAGGATTTTTATGGGGCAATTGGTGATTTCAACATCGCGGTGGAAATTGATTCTACTTTTGCGGAGGCGCTTAACTTCAGGGGAGAGTCAAAAATGAATCTGGGTGATGATGATGCAGCCATTGCTGATTTGAATAAGGCCATAAAGTTCAACCCGCGTTATACCGATGCCTATACTAACCGTGGCTTTGCGAAATTCAATGTGGAAGATTTGCAAGGAGCCTATTTCGATTTTTCAAAAGCACTTGAACTTGGCCCTGCCGATGCAGATAAATATTTTAATCGCGGTGTTATAAAGGCAGAACTCGGTGAATTTATCAGTGCGATTGATGACTACACCAAAGCGATTGAGCTCGATAGCAAAGATGCCAATCTCTACAACTACCGCGGAGTGGCATTTTATAATACCTCAAATTTTGATAAGGCAATTTTAGATTACAATGAAGCCATTAAACTGGATGCAAAAGATCCCTTTAAGTTTGAAAACCGGGCACTTGCAAAAACGGCATCCAAAGATTTGAAGGGAGCATTGGCTGATTACAATAAATCCATTGAATTGGATGGCACCGACCCGGAAACTTTCAATTTGCGTGGTGTACTTAAAAACACCATGGAAGATTATGATGGAGCCATCGCAGATTACACAAAGGCCATTGAACTGGATGATACCAACCCGGTGTATTATGACAATCGTGCGTTGAGTAAAACCGAAAAGGAGAACTATGCTGGTGCAGTAGAGGATTACACTTCTTCCATCGAATTATATCCGAGCGATCCGGAAACCTATTATCAGCGCGGCCTGGTGAAGCTGCTGATGAACAACAACTACGATGCTTGCCTCGATCTGAAACGCGCAGATGATCTGGGCTCTACCGATGCAAAAGCAGCGATAAAGAAAAACTGCAAATAACCCTCAACCGATGGACGAATTGTGTTTTCAAAGATCATAAAATTTTAAACTTTGAAAATAGCAGTCATCATCAATGGCATATCGCATAAGAAGAAGAAATTCTATCATTCGGTATTGCCAGCATTGCAACAACATTTTTCTGTCGAGCTATTTGAAACCCAATATTCACAACATGCCATTGAACTAGCCGCACATGCTACGTTAAAAGGTTATGAAATTATTTTAGCTGTCGGTGGTGATGGTACTATCAGTCAGGTAATAAATGGCATACTAAAAACTTCTGTTGAAAGGCTTCCGATACTTGGTATCATTCCGTTGGGTTCAGGAAATGATTTTGCCACCATGATAGGCGCCACTATGAAAGGCAATACTATTGCTGCATTAATTCAACAACGCAAAACAAGACCAGTTGATGTAGCAAGAATTGAATGTGTGGATGAAA
>JALOMN010000127.1 GCA_025455445.1 Cyclobacteriaceae bacterium | reverse complement strand
TCATTTTAAATAATCTCTTAAACTTCCCGATTCGTGTATTGGCCTTTATATTTTTCAAATAAGGATTGCACCTCTTCATCCAGAAAGTGACCGATTTTTTCCATCACGGTCACTGTATCTACTTTCTCTTTGGGGTGTTGACCCAGTCCAACCAGGATATTAAAAAGTTCATCTACGTTGGTCATGTTGAAATTGCCAGCCATCACCAGGTTACGGATCTTTAAATTTTTCTTTACCCTCTTTGGCCGCTTTTTTAAACTTGCGTCCGATTTTTTTAAAGAGATGAGCAACGGGTTGGGCTTTTACCGAACGATAACGGCTGAAAAAACGAAAACCGGGCTTTTGATCAATTTTAATGTTGGCAATTCCGGCACCATCTTGTCCGCGGTTGTGTTGCTTCTCCATTAAGATATACATCTTATTCATGGCATAGGTGGGGCCATACTTTTGGATGTAAAAAGAAAGTGGCTTGCGCAGTCGAATGAGGGCTATGCCACATTCATGAAGGATGGTATCACTCATACACTAATTTTTTTAAGCCTATAAATTCAACCGAACAAGCAGAAAGACTGTCTTGACAATTGCCCGAGTTTTAAAGTACAAAGCTAATTCTATTAATCCATCTCATCAACCCATCCGGGTGAAGGAAGAGATAGAATAATGCTATCGCTAATAATATTGTTAACAGGTTTTCGGCAAAAGAAATTCTTAAACCCGTGGCATCCCGCTTTTTTTCTTTTATAAACTGATAATAGGGGATTTTTAAATAAAAGAAGAGCGAAATGACTGTATTAAGCAATCCAACAATAAATACAAACAATAGAATGAGTGAGCCGCTTTGTTCGTAACCGGCCCACAATGAACTAAATATCAATAGTTTGGCTGTAAATCCTGCAGTTGGTGGAAGCCCGGTTAGTGCAATTAGTCCTACCAGCATGGTGAGTGCAGGTATTAAAAATATTTTACCGGTTCCGGCAAAGGCGGGAATGAGGTGGGCACCCCATGCGCTTTCAATTTGATTCAAGGCAATGAATACAAGAAAATTCATCAGCAGAAATACAGCGGCATAGAACATCGTAAAGTGAATTCCTTCCGTGCTAAAACTAACGATACCTAATAGCATAAAGCCAGATTGGGCCACGGATGAAAACGCAAGCAGCCGTTTGGGATTTTGTTGCGCCAGGGCCGATAAATTACCCACCAAAATTGACATCGCAGCTATCACTGCAATAATGAGTTGCCAATTGAATCCGGATTGACCAAAGAGGTTGATGGCGAGTGTAAACCGGGTAATAATTGCAAGGCCGGCCAGTTTGGGCACTACTGCAAAGAACGCGACAATAGGTGTAGGCGTAGCCTCATACACATCAGGAGCCCAAAGGTGAAATGGCACCGCTGAAATTTTAAACAGGAATCCTGCAAGTGTTAATATGCCACCCACCAGGAGCAATGGGGTTGTATTCTCTAACAGGTTTTTAAGAAAGGTTTCAGAGGAATAATCAAGTGTGCCAGACAATGAATAGAGCAGTGACATTCCGTAAATCATACAAGCGGTGGCCACAGTTCCAAATAAAAAATATTTCAGACTCCCTTCAGCGCTTTTTTTATCAAAGCCAAAACCGCTGAGCATATAGGAGCTCAATGAAATTAATTCAATAGAAAGTACTACCATGATAAAATTCATACTCATTACCAGGAGGCAACTGCCTGTTACCACCGCCTGTATGAGTATAAAATATTCAGTAGAATTTTTTTCTTTTTGCTCTTGCGAAATCCATACCGTGAGGAAGCCGCCTGTGAGAAAGAGTATTTTAAAATAATTTGAAAAGTCATCTGCCCGGAGCATGTTGCCGAAAAGAGAAACCGGATTATCAATCTCTTGCAGCGCAACAAGAACAAGCGCTGCTGCATACACAAACAATGATATTGACTTTAAGAGGATGTGTTTATTTTTAGTAACGAATAACCCAACAAATAAGGTGATTAAAATAGCGCTGGTTAAAAGCAATTCCGGCATCAGCCATTGCATGCTTTGATAAATATCTTGAAGTTGGTCATTCATATGCGTCAACTTCGCTATGGATTGAAAAATGAGGCGTGTTTAAATAGTTCTTCTACCCACTCGCTGGCAAAAGGATTTATATACTTCATCAGCAGCTGCGGAAGTATTCCAAAAAGCAGCGCAGCAACCGCCAATGGCAGAAGCATTATGTATTCACGGCTATTGATATCCGTGAGTTCGGGCACATGAATGCGGATAGAATAAGGTCCGTAAAACATGCGTTGTATCGTCCAAAGAAAATAGCCAGCACCCAGCAACAAACCTGAAGTGGCCACGATTGGCATCCAGATTGGAATGAGTCCATTGATAGCATGTGATTGAAATGCGCCAAAGAAGACCAACACCTCACCAATAAATCCTGCAAAGCCGGGAAGTCCCATCGAAGCAAAAAAGGCAATCAATACAAAAGCTGTATAAGATTTCATTTTAGAGGCAAGGCCAGAATAGTTTGCTATCAACCTGTCGTGTGTGCGATCATATAAAACGCCTGCAATCAAGAATAGCATGGCAGAGATAATGCCATGACTAAACATCTGATAGACTGCACCTCCTGCGCCTTCGGCTGTGGCAGACGCAACTCCCAGCAACACAAAGCCCATGTGCGAAACGGAAGAATAGGCAATAAGGCGTTTTAAATCTTTTGAGGCTAGCGCGTTTAATGCCCCATAAATAATTGAAAGCACTCCCACAAAACCTACCATCCATGCAAACTCGATGGCGCCATCCGGGAAAATGGGATAGGCGAAACGCAACAGTCCATACCCACCAAATTTAAGTAACAAGGCAGCCAGAATAACTGAGATTGCCGTAGGCGCTTCCACGTGCGCATCGGGCAACCAGGTATGAAGAGGCACTGCAGGAAGTTTAATGGCGAAGCCAATAAATAATAATAAGAATGCCCACATCCTGAATGAGTATGGACCATATTGGTCTTCGGTATCAACATCGAGCAAGGAACCCGGAATAATATTATCCGGATTTTGCATGTGCAATACATTGAGCGTATGCACTACCTCATTTGAAGTTGCAGGATCTTTTATTGATAAGTAGGAGGCTACCAATACGATCAAAATGAAAATGGAACCCAGCAAGGTGTAAAGAAAAAATTTGATTGACGCATATTCACGTCTGGGGCCACCCCAGATGCCAATCAAAAAATACATGGGCAGCAACATGAATTCAAAAAATACATAGAAGAGCAGAAAATCCAGGGCGCAGAAACTACCGATGATGGCACCATTCAAAATCAACAATAGAGTAAAATATCCTTTATGATTTTTTTCAATATTCCAGGAAGAGATCACCGCAATCGCCATGATAACCACCGATAGCGCCACCATGGGTAAGCTCAAGCCGTCTATTGCTACAAAATATTCAGCATGTAATGAACCCCAGCTACCAAGTTGTAAGGTGATCCACGGAATGTTTTCTGCCAGCTGCACACCCGCATTTATTTTATATGCTGATAAAATCAGTACCAGAAGTATGAGTTGTATAATGCTTACACCCAGTGTGAGTTGTTTAAAAAAGTTTATTCGGTTAGCCGGAATAAGCAATGCGACTAATGCCCCAACAAATGGAATGAAGATCAGGTATGAAAGTAGGTGCGACATCAGTATAAAATCCAAAGTATAAAAATAAGGAGTGCAGCCATTGCCCAAAGCAGATAAGACTGAATTTTTCCATTAATCATTATTCTCGCCACAGCGCCTATGCCTTTAGCTGAATAAGCAGCACCATTAACAGCCCCGTCTATAAATACCCTATCCGTCCATCCGGCAAGATGAGCAATCGTTACTTGCAGGTATGTAAACAGGTGAATTATCTGATCAATGATGTGTTTATCAATCCAATTAGTAATTGTGTAAAGTATAGAAAGAAGAAAAACGGCTTTATCCGAAACGATGTCCAGATAATATTGAGGCGAGAGAAATGATGACAATTTGCCCGGGGTTGATTTTCTATAGTGTAGGTATGAAAATATAAGCGCAAAGCTTATTACCGCTAAAGAAATAATCGTGATGCTGATTGAAGCCTCAGGAAAATAATTCAGTATTACGTTGACCGTTGAGAAAAAATGAAAATCAAAAGTTGGGAGGAGTAGCGCAAGTGATAAAATCGAAAGTATAATCAGTGGCATTTTCATAATCACGGGTATATCCTGCAATTCAGTTTCTTGTTTACTTTCTTTAAAGAACACAAACCAAATAAGTTTGAAGATGTAGATAGGAGTAAGAAATGTAACAGCCCAGGCGGCTATCATAATCACCCATTTACCTGATACATCAGTTCCGGCCCAAAGTGACATCTGAGAAAGAATTATTTCTTTCGAAATAAATCCGGAGGTGAAAGGCAAGCCGGCAAGAGCAGCGCCAAAAATCAAGAACGTAATAAAGGTAACTGGTAATTTTTTTCGCAAGCCACCCATATTACGAATGTCTTGCACATCATAATTGTTTTTGCTGTGATGTGTCGCCTGGTGCAATGCATGAATAATTGCCCCGGCTCCTAAAAATAAACCTGCTTTAAAAAATGCATGATGTAATAAGTGTAAATAACCACCCTGTGCAGCACCTGCACCAATGGCCATCACCATGAAACCTAATTGTGAAATGGTAGAATAAGCCAGAATTTTTTTGATGTCATATTGAAACAATGCACCAACTGCACCTATTACTGCCGTGAAGGCACCAATACCAGAAATAACAAGTAATGCACTTTCAGTAAATAATGGA
This sequence comes from Cyclobacteriaceae bacterium, assembly GCA_025455445.1. Lineage (GTDB taxonomy): Bacteria > Bacteroidota > Bacteroidia > Cytophagales > Cyclobacteriaceae > ELB16-189. The sequence continues at coordinate 1,102 of JALOMN010000127.1, read as the reverse complement.
GAAATGCGCACGAGTAAAAATACTCCGGCTGCTACCATGGTGGCAGCATGGATGAGCGCAGATACAGGCGTTGGACCTTCCATGGCATCGGGCAGCCAATGTAATAGGGGAAACTGAGCTGACTTGCCGATTACGGCAATAAAGATGCAAAGGCCTGCTGCAGTTAAAATTTCCGTAGGAACAGCAGAGAAATTAAAATTATTTATATCCAGATGGCCAAACCAATTCCATAAAATCATTAATGCAATCAGAAAACCTAAATCACCAATTCGATTTATAAGAAAGGCTTTGGTAGACGCATTTGCCGCTGCTGGTTTTTCATACCAATGTCCGATAAGGCGGTATGAACTGAAGCCTACTAATTCCCAAAAGAAAAATGTGATGAGCAAGTTGCTGCTCATCACCAAGCCCAACATGGCAAAGGTGAAAAATCCAAGCATGCCAAAGTAGCGATCTGGGGCGCGGTCTTCCGCCATATATCCAATCGAAAAAAAATGCACCAGCATAGATACCCATGCCACTGCAAGACTCATGCTCAGGGAGATGCTATCCAACAAAAAACCGGCATGAATAATTTTGTTTTGAATTGCAAGCCATGGCCATGATTGAATTACGGATTGATTGTGTAATTGAAAAAATAAAATAGTTGAGCAGGCCGTGGCGGCTATTAATAAAATACTGCTGAGGAGCGGAATAGTCCAGTTAAATTTTTTAGAAATTAAAAAACATACGAGTGAAGAAATCAGCGGCAATCCTGGCACAGCAAGTGCCAACCAGATTAATGCAGATGGAATTTCCTCGTGTGTCAATTGTTTTCTTTTAACGTATTGATTTGATCAGGCACCGAAGTATGAAAATAGTAATAGGCTTTTAAAATAATTGCAATCCCTACTGCTGCTTCGCAAACGGCAACGACAATAATAAAAAGTGCAAAAAACTGGCCGTCATTTTTAGAAGGATTTTGTGCATTGAAAGCAACAAGGTTGAGGTTCGCGGCATTAAGCATAAGCTCAATTCCCAGCAAAATCATGATGGCATTTTTCTTTGTTAGAGCAATCAATATTCCGCTAGCGAATAAAAATGCACTTAAGTAAAACAGAAT
>JALOMN010000126.1 GCA_025455445.1 Cyclobacteriaceae bacterium | reverse complement strand
GTACATTCATCGTGCGTGACGGGCGATATTTTTGGTTCGTGCCGATGCGACTGTGGCCCGCAATTGCATAGTGCGATGAAAATGGTGGAGGCCGAAGGCAAGGGTGTTGTACTTTATATGAAGCAGGAAGGACGTGGCATTGGTCTTATGAACAAGCTCAAAGCTTATAAACTGCAGGAAGAAGGATTCGATACCGTAGAAGCAAATTTGAAATTAGGCTTTGATATGGACAATCGCGATTATGGTATCGGGGCACAAATTTTGCGCGACCTGGGTGTAGCTAAAATTAAGTTAATCACGAACAACCCTAAAAAACGAGTGGGTCTTATCGGATATGGATTGGAAATTGTTGATAACATACCTATTGAAATTTCTTCCAATCCACACAACGAAAAATACCTGCTAACCAAACGCGATAAAATGGGTCATACAATTATGCGTCAGAAATGAAACTGGTTCAAATCATATTTTTTATATTAATCGCACAATGCGCATATGCGCAGAAAACAAACTCGAGAGTTACTCTGCACGCAAAGTATTATTCTTTGAAATCTTTGACGTTACAGTAAAACGATATCGCCCATTCTACTCACTCCCGTATTCTACAGGTGGACAATACAAAGCCCCCGTATTTTTTGAATTACTAGAAGAAGGTAAACTTACCGTGCTATGCCGCGAGGCGCTTGAATATCGCACGCAGTCCAGTCCGTTTTATTTTTACGGCACCTATACACGACTTGTGCTGGTGAATAAGTATTTCTTGTTAAAAGAAAACGGCAAGATTGAAGAGTTTATCAGTAAGCGCAACGACTGGTATGAAATGATGGGCAGTAAGGCAGATGAAGTGCGCCAATACGCAAAGTCAAATAAGCTTGACGTGAATGATAAATATGAACTTGGCCAGATTATAAATTATTACAACTCACTTTTTAGGTAATCTAATTTTAGAACAGTTTATATGAGCAAAAAGCCTCTGATATTAGTGTCGAATGATGATGGTATTACTGCCCGTGGCATCGCACACCTGGTAAAAGTCATGAAAGAGATTGGCGAAGTTTTAGTAGTAGCACCCAACGGTCCGCAATCCGGCATGGGGCATGCCATTACTGTAGGTGATACGCTGCGCCTGAATGAGTCGTCCGTGTTTGAAGGTGTGAAAGCCTATGAATGCTCGGGTACACCGGCTGATTGTGTAAAAATGGCGCGGCACTTTGTATTGAAAGATGCCCGTCAACCTGATATTGTGGTAAGTGGTATTAATCATGGAAGCAATACTTCCATCAGTGTGCTTTATTCCGGCACCATGTCTGCAGCTATTGAAGGCGCCATTGAAGGAACTCCCGCTATTGGTTTTTCACTTTGCGATTACAGCCACAAGGCAGACTTCTCACACGCAGAAGAAATTGTGAAACGCATCACGCTGCAAGTTTTGGAAAAAGGTTTACCACGGGGAGTAGCACTCAATGTAAATATTCCGCCCAAGCGGAATGAACCGGTAAAAGGTATACGCATCTGCCGCCAGGCAAATGCAAAGTGGGTAGAAGAATTCGTGCAACGTTTTGACCCCAACGGAAGAAGTTATTTCTGGATGACCGGAAACTTTGTAAACTTTGATAAAGGTGAAGACAACGATGAATGGGCGATTGCCAATAACTATGTATCGGTAGTGCCGTGTCAGTTTGATTTGACGGCATACTCTGCCATACCCACACTCAATGAAGATTGGAGTATTCTGAATTAAAATTAGTTTATGAAGAATGCCTTAATCTCCATTCTATTTGTTTCCATTTTTATTTCTTCTTCCGCGCAACTCAGCGGCATTGTGAAAGACAAAAGTACCGGCAAGCCCTTAGAAGGGGTGGAGGTATTTATTAATAATTCAAGCTGGCAGACTGTTTCAGATAAGAGCGGAGCTTTTGTATTAGAGAATATTTTTCCTGGATTTTTTGATCTGGTATTATATAAGAAGGGGTACCAACTTTTTAAGTCTTCCATGCGTGTGCAGGAAGGCAAGTTGTATAAACTCACACTTGAACTTGAAGTGCAGGAGAAACAGCCTGCTGTAAAAGTCAAGCGCGATGCGCAATGGAATACAAACTATTTATGGTACCTCGGTGGGCTGTTGGGTAATCATGAATTTGCACAGCTTTGTAAAGTTGATAACAATACAACGCTGCAATTTCAGATTGTGGATAATAAGCTGCATGTTACCGCCAGCGATCCAATCACGATAAATAACCAGGCACTCGGAATTGAAATGCGCGTGTATTTACAAAAATTGGTGGCGGCTAATGCATCATCAGAAATTAATGCATACATCAGCTACAGGCAAAAAATATCGTATGAGTATGAGCAGCAAAATGCCTGGGAACGCAACCGCTTAAAGGCTTATTGGGGATCGTCCAGTCATTTCTTTCAATCACTTATATCAGGCAACGCGAGTAAAGAAGGTTATGCATTGCTAACCGATCGAAAAGATCCTGGATTTCAAAACAGTGTAAGTGCCGGAAGTTTGCCCGGATATTATAAGCTTTCTTTGCCAGGCACCATAAATGTGAAATTTAATATCGAAGGCAATGATTCAGATATTGTGAATAACATGGATCAACTTTCAGAACTTACTTTTCAGGATGGATTTCAGGTGAGTGCTTATGGGATTCCATTTAGTAACAGTCTGTTTTCTGCGAAAGGCGCTATGGAAATTTTTGGATTGTCCAGAAGTTTACCCATTAACTACCTGCCAACTTCCACTATCGAAAATGAAAATCTTGACTGGAAGAATTTCTCATTGCTTCGCGAGAAGGTGTATCTGCAAACCGACAGAGATTATTATTATCCTCGCGAGACAATCTGGTTTAAAGCTTATTTCGGATATAGTTTGCCTATCCTGCGCGATACCTTATCCGGAGTTTTATATGTGGATTTGATTTCTCCATCCAGGGAAAGGATTGATACACGCACGTATCGGATTAAGGAAGGTGTAGCATGGGGCGAAATGCAACTCGATAAAGCGTTGCCCGAGGGTGAATATTATTTACGCGCCTACACCAACTGGATGCGCAACTATGGAGACAGTGCCATCTGCATCAAACAGGTACCGGTGTTGCCATTAGATGCAAACATTGAGCAAGCATCTCTTGTAATGCAGGAACAACCTTCTTCAGTTTTGCATGTGCATAGCAATCAGGTTTCGTTTAAGGGCAGAGAAAAAGTGACGCTGTCATTACAAATGAAAGATGAGCAAGGTAAGCCTGTAAAGGGAAACCTTTCTATATCTGTTACAGATGCAGTTGTTTCTGCTGTGTTGAATCAACCACGCATTACTACACCCAATCTGCTTACCATTTCAGATTTGGGTGTGGACAATAAATACTTTGATCAGATAAAACATTACATGGAGCGCGGCCTTAGCTTCAGGGGCGTAGTGAAGGATGGAAAGGGTGTGCCCACGGCCAGCAAACTTGATATCATACAGGGTAATCTGGATAATCTTATTTCTATGGAAACCGATGACAAAGGAGAGTTTCTTGTTACCGGTTTGCATTTTACGGATTCAATTCTGTTTGCATTCAAACCAGTAAATGCAAAAGGAAAGCCTTTGCCGCGCGTAGACTTGATCCCCAACCCGATACCGGAAGCAAACTTTTCATTTCCTCCTTTGAAATATGAATTAAAAAAAGACAATGCTATTCAACGCATTCAAAATGTGTATACGCCAGGAAGAGATGCCATTTTGCTAAAAGAAGTTGAAGTCAAGAGTACACGTTTGGCAAGTGATTTACCTAAAGGGCAAGTGCGTATTTATGGCGCACCTGATTATGTTATTGAGGGTGAGAATATTCGTGCTACCAATGTAGGCACCAATTTTCTGGTAGGCTTGCAGGGCAAAGTTCCGGGGCTTAGGGTAGTTGAATCAGTTGGTATGGGTGGGTTCCCGATTATAAGTGTAAGGGTGTCGCGGGCAGGAAGTTTCACCGGCAGTACAGAGCCATTGATTTTGGTTGATGGGGTTCCGTTTCCGGATGCACAAAGTATTTCTTCACTCAGTGCAAGTATGGTAGAGCGTGTGGAAGTAATCACTCGCGCAGCACCTCAGTATGGCAGTCGTGGGTCAAATGGTGTTATCGCCATTTATACCAAGCAAGGTTCTTTCTTCAAAGAGACCGAGCCTGACTATCTTTCGTTTAAAGCTCCCGGCTATCATACTCCCGGAAAATTCTTTTCACCAGATTATTCTGCTAATCTGGAAGAATTTAAAGATCCTGATTTTCGTACTACTATCTTCTGGAAACCTGATATAAAAACAGATGAAAAGGGTGAAGCGACTGTGTCATTTTACACTGCTGATCTGGCCACGCGTTACCGCATTGTAGTGGAAGGTATTTCTGAAAAAGGAACACCGGTGCGATCGGTAACTTATATCACAGTAGAGTGATTGCATTTATTTAATTAGGGTCTACATCAAACACAATTTTCGCATTTCTGAATTCTTTCAGCGTTAAAATCTGGTGGGAGAGTGTGTTTACTTGTTGTTTTATTTCTTGCGGCCTGCCATGTTCACGATTTATCTTGATAAGTATCGACATCAGGTATTCATTTCTGATTTTTGAAATCATGGGCTCACCTGGTCCGGAAATACGAACACCTTTCAGTTGATTCTTCAGCGCATGCGCATACTCGTTGGCCAGTTGAATGGCTATTTTTTTATCAGTGTGTTTCAACGTAATGTCGATCAATCGTGTAAATGGTGGATAATGATGTGTTTGCCTGTCGTGCAACTGATCAGCGATAAATCCGGTAACATCATTTTCAATTACATACTTAAACAGCGGATGTCCAGGGTTCGATGTTTGCAGAATTACTTTTCCTTTCTTTTCTCTTCTTCCTGCGCGGCCGCTTACTTGCGTGATAAGCTGAAACGCTCTTTCATACGACCGGAAATCAGGAAAGTGCATCATGCGGTCGGTATCAAAAACGCCTACCAGGCTTACCCGATCAAAATCCAACCCTTTCGTTACCATCTGTGTGCCCACAAGAATATCAGTTTCACCGCTTTCAAAACCTTCTATAATGGTTTCATATCCGGTGCGCGAGCGTGTAGTATCTAAATCCATACGTTGAATGGTGGCCTCCGGAAAATGAAGTTTCAGTTCTTCCTCTAATTTTTCAGTGCCATAACCCAGGGTAAGGATGCGTTTCGAAGTGCACGTAGGGCATTGTGCAGGTAACTCTTCTCTGTATCCGCAATAATGACAAATCAGTGCATGGCGATATTGATGATAGGTAAGACTTACTGCGCAGTTAATACATTTTGGCACCCACGAACAATCTTCACATTGCACCATAGGCGAGTAGCCTCTGCGATTTTGAAAAAGTATCACTTGCTCTTTTTTACCGATCGCTTCTTTTATCTCGTTCAGCAACAAAGAAGAAAATTCTCCTTTTATTGTCTTGCGTTTTTTCTCTGCGGTCAGGTCGGCAAAAATAATCTCAGGCAGTTGCGCCTCACCGTAGCGGGTATGTAAACTCACCATACCATATTTGCCGGTCTGCGCCTGGTAATAAGTCTCGGCAGAAGGAGTGGCACTGCCCAGCAGCACTTTGGCATGGTGAATCTGCGCCATCACCATCGCGGCATCCCGCGCATGATATCGGGGGGCTGGGTCATGTTGTTTGTATGAGGAATCATGTTCTTCATCTACAATAATCAGACTCAGACTATCAAAAGGAAGAAAGATCGCAGAACGTACACCAACCACAAATTTTAACTTGCCGGTAAGCACACCATTCCAAACTTCCACACGCTCATTGTCAGAAAACTTTGAATGATATACGCCCATCTCTGCCCCAAACATTTTTTTAAGTCGCTGTACGATTTGCGTGGTGAGTGCAATTTCCGGTAATAAATACAACACCTGGCTACCACCTTCCAGTGCTTTACGGATGAGGTCAATGTATATTTCGGTTTTACCGCTGCCTGTTACACCATGTAACAACACAGCTGAATGTTGTTCGAAACTTTTAAGTATAGCATTACGTGCCTCTACCTGCAGTTCACTTAATAAAATGGGTGTAGCGGTATTATCTTCCGGAAAGCCAAAGCGTGGCACTACCACTTCAAATTCTTCCAACACTTCATTTTTTATTAAGGTGCTTAGTGACGACTCTGAAATATCTGGAGCGAGCAGTAAGGATT
>JALOMN010000125.1 GCA_025455445.1 Cyclobacteriaceae bacterium | reverse complement strand
AGGAATATAAAATAAAAGCCTTTGCAATACTATATAATCTCGCCTTTACGGAGTGCATCGTGCAGCCTCGGGAAGTAAGACTGCTTTTATATGCCATGAACCTGACCAAAATGGATCTTCATAAAGTGCTGGATTCCATGCGTTACAAAGTGGCTGCTGCCTGATTATTTCGCATGTTTAAAATAAAGCGAGTTGCGCTGTCTGCGCAGCTTGTATTTTTCTCGTGCGGTGATTTTTGTTTCTGATGTAATAGAGTGTAGTCTCTTTATTTCGCGAAGCCACAATTACCTCAGTCCTTCCAGCCACCTCAGAAAAAATCTTCTTTACAATTTTTTGTGAATTATTTTCCGCTGAAAGATGACCCAGAAACAAATGGCTCATAAACTCCGGACGATGAGCAAGAAATAATTCCAGGGCCTGAGTATTCGAGATATGGCCTTTGCCTCCTCGAATTCTTTCTTTGAGAAACTGTGTATATCTTCCACGCTCCAGCATGTCTTCATCATAATTCGATTCGAGAATTACCGCGTGACATTTTTTGAATTGAGTAATTACACGATCACAAACAACACCAATGTCGGTAAACACACCTACGTTTACCTGATTATGACTTATTACAAAACTATGTGGATCAGCCGCATCGTGTTCCTTTGGAAATGGCAGTACAGTGAGTGAACCGATCGCTACCGGTTCGTATGCCTTAAATGAAAAAGTAAGATGATCCTTCACGCTCACCCTTCCGTTTCGTTTCGTTTCCGGTGTGATGTAAACCGGTAACTGATATTTTTTTGAAAGCGTGGCAACGCCATTGATGTGATCTGCATGTTCATGCGAAATAAAAATTGCTCTCAATTTATTGAAGGATAACCCTAATCGCTTCATACGTACTTCGGTTTCCTTGCATGAAATGCCCGCATCAATCAAAACCGCTTCTTCATTATTACCTACATAATAACAATTTCCATTACTACCTGAATTTAAAGAAGCTACAAACAATGACATTTTATATTTCTTAAGAAGTTTCGATAAAAATACTCAACTTTAAACTGAATCGGACATTTAGCAGAATAAGAACAATGAAAATATAATTACACCAATCAATCTTTGATATGAACTCAGCAGCAAAATCAGTGTACTACTTTGGCATTTATCTTTTCATGCTAAGTGCCGTGCTTATCACCTATCCAAACTTACTGCTTACAATTTTTCAAATTCCTGAAACCACTGAAGTATGGATTCGGGTGGTGGGTGTTTTGGTATTCAGTCTCGGCATTTACTATGTATACATGGCCATTACCAACCACACATTTTTTATGATGATTACCGTGTATGTACGAGCCTCTATTCTACTTTGGTTTACCGGTTTTGTAGTGGCTGGATGGGCGCCCGCTACACTTATTTTATTTGGCGCAGTGGATTTTGCCGCTGCCATGTGGACATTGGTTGAACTGCGTAAAATGAAGTGACCGAAGCTTACTTGTTTATTGCAAAGGTTTTGACAAACTGTAATTTCGAACGGTTCAATACTTCAAACTCATCATTGCCCTCAACAATCTGAATGTGTTGATTCGGAGAAATATTTTTGAATTCCTGTTTCAAATTGTTCAGCGGCCATAGCACTTCAATCCGATCTATCTGTGTAGCCTTGCCAATGCCGATGTGAGCCACGAGAGGTGAAGCACCAAAACTTCCGCCTGAGTTTATATCGCGATACACATTTCGTTCTACGCCATCTTCTTTGAAAGTAACTTTTATCCTGCTGCCAATTGCTAACTGATTTGACTGCACCCCTTTAAGTTTAATGGAAATCCAGTTGTTGTCGCTTTGCCCCGGATTGAGATAAAAGCAATTCTGATTACTCTCACCCTTAAATGAGCCTCCCACCTGAATATATATATCCTGTTCACCATCATAATCCAAATCGGCAAATGACACACCATGACCCTTTTGTAAATGTCCCACCCGGGCAGAAGCAGAAACATCTTTGAACGACTTGCCTCCTTCATTCAAATAAAGCCGGTTCGGTACAATTGATTTAGAGTCCGGATTGCCGGTGCCAAGATAAAAATCCAGATAGCCATCGTTATTGATGTCACCAAAATTTGAACCCATGGTATTGGCTACACTTGCTAACCCAATCTGCTCTGCTACATTAGTAAACGTGCCATCACCGTTGTTGTGAAATAATTTCATTTTTGATTCTTCGCGCAGAGGGAGATTGAGTTTTTCAGCAGCTTCATAATATCCCAGGGATTTATCAAAATCATAACCGCATAAAAAGATATCCAGCCAACCATCATTGTCATAGTCCCAAAACCAGGTTGGAAATGTTTTGCTCCGCTGTGAAGCAAAACCAGCTCGCTCGGTTACGTCTTCAAATTTCATCTCGCCACTGGTGCTGCCGGTGTTGCGAAACAAATAACTTCTGTGATTCATGGTGGAAATAAAAATATCGGGCCAGCCATCATTGTCATAATCACCAGAAGTAACGGCCTTCACAAAATCCAGCAGATCAATACCGGCAGCATAAGCCACATTTTTAAACGTTCCGTCTTTCTGATTGAGGTAAAACTCACAAGGAAATAAATCAGGCTGATTGCTTTCGTTTCCTACAAACACATCCAACCAGCCATCTTTGTTGAAATCATTCCATGCCGCAGTTTGCGAAGGCATAAAGCTTAACATACCGCTTTCAATCGTTACATCGGTAAACGTGTTATCACCATTATTCCGTAGAAGTGAATTTGGCTGACGACCAAACTTACCCATCCAACCTCCGCGAAGTACATAGATATCGGGATAGCCGTCATTATTGTAATCAGTTTGCATCATGTTGAGGCCACCGGTAAAAACGGATAAGCCAGATGACTCAGCCGCATTTGTGAAAGAACCATCTCCATTGTTTAACCAATAGTGCATGGGTTCATCCAAACCCCACGCTGAAGTAACAATATCCAGGTATCCATCAAGGTTAAAATCTTCGATGATCACTCCACCAGACATATTGGTTTCTGCAATACCCATTTGCGTGGATATTTCCTGAAAAGGTTTTATCTCAGTTGATTCTTCATTCCCTAATCCGGGAATAAGAAATTCCGTTGGAACAGAATCCGGATACAGACCAAGTGTCATGTAGGCAATGTTGAGCAACCAACGTGTTTCCAAATCATCCGGAAGTGCGCGCAATGCCTCTTCAAAGTGTTTGACAGAATTTTTTGCGGCTGCATTATCCTGATGAATGCCTGCACCTTGTATCGGAAAAATACACGACTCTGCTGTACGATTATCGATACAATTCAATTGCTCTCCCAGTCGCAGATAGGCCACTCCCAGGTATTGATGCACTACACGAGCGGCTTCCTTATCAGAAGGATCCATCCTCTTGAGCATGTCAGTAAAAACCTGAATAGACTGTTCCGGTTCACCGGCCTGCAGTAAAAAATATCCTTTAAAATAACTAGCCGTAATTTTCTGTTGATCATTTTTAGCAGCAAGCATCAACGAATCATAGAATGCTACTTTTCCTTCCGGATAAAAGAAGTTAGCCCTTGATTGATTTAACTTATAGCCTTCGGCCAGGTATTTCACCATTTGTTTGTTACTTGAGTTGCTGTGGCAACCGAACAAAACCGAAAACAATGAAACAAAAACAATTATGCTATACTCCTTCTTCATCCACATAAGCGCCAAGATGCGCGGTTAATGCACATTTTACAACTCCGTATAAATAATTTATCTCACTTAAAATCAATTCGCACCGGCTGCCAGGTGGCAGGGTCGCCCGAGATACCCCGATTGTAATTAATCAACTCAAGATAGTGCGGAGTAACTTTTATTAACAAATACTGATCCGTCCGGTTAGGATAAAAATCCTTCCATTCCTTTTTCCAGCGAATGTCCTTTTCTTTTTGATCATCTACCAACTCGGCTATGCCATGAATCACCACATAGCCTTTGTCTTTCTTGTCAGGATAATAGAGTGTAACGTTCGCATTGTTTTTAATCTGCTCTACTTTTCTGCTTTTCGGATTTGTGGCGAACCAAACCGTAAAATCACCTTCCGGAGAAAACGGATCCATCGTGCGCACCTGTGGCAAACCATTTTCATCCTGGGTTATCAACGCACATTTTTTCGAAGAAAGCATAATCTCGCGGGCAGCAGCAAGAAGCTCTTGACGTGATGACACTGAAATATTCTGGCTTTGAACATTTACCGAATGGAGTAACGTGTAAACTACAAATGAAAAAAAGAATAACTTCATTGAAATATGTTTAACAAAACGTGACTTGTCAGGTTGAAGCTCTCGAAACCTGACTTTAATTCAATCAGCCTTTGAGTGCTTCAGGCTGACACATCAAAAATGATAAAGAAATAATACAAGAAAAAATATAACTTCCGTATGTTATGACAAACAATCACGGCATCACCATAGAAAAAATTAAACCTGAGCTTGAATTTACCACAGCACGCAGTGGCGGACCGGGCGGCCAGAATGTGAACAAAGTAAACAGCAAAGTGATTCTACGTTGGAACCTTCGCAATTCACTTTCGCTAACTGAAGAGCAAAAAGAATTGTTGTTGAAAAAACTCGCGTCCTTCATCACACAGGAAGGCGACCTGATGCTCGTGTCGCAGGAGAGTCGCTCGCAACTGGATAACAAGGAAACAGTGGTTGCAAAATTAGAAGCGCTGATTAAAAAAGCATTCACGAAACCAAAACCACGCAAAGCGACAAAGCCTTCTAAAGCAGCAAAAGCGAAACGCGTGGAAAATAAAAAACGCCATGCCGAGAAAAAGCAATGGCGCAAGAAGTTGGAGTGAGTTTGATTCTAGATTCCGGATGCCAGAATCAAGCATCTGGAATCCTCTTTTCAGCTTAACACTATTTCAGAAATTTTACCTGTCTGCTTGTTTTTCAGAATCACCTTCTTCGCTCCATAGTGCGTAAGTTCTTCTTTCACGAGATAATGATCAGCATCGTACTCTACCAGGTGTGAATCTTTGGTAACACCTTCGCGACCGCGCCAGATATCAAGTTTTACCGGCTCCCACAATTTTGTTTTTGCTGAGCGAAACGCTGCATCCAACACTGCATTCACCACATAGCCATCATAAAATGTTTCTCTTGGCTGAATGCCTTTTTCCATAGAATCAAACATATCAGCAAACATGTGATTGTAGCCGAGTTCATTAATTTCATCACCCACCGGAAACAACCAACCTGAATTACTCTCAGCCTTTTCTGCTACATAATCAGCACCCTTGCCGGTAGTAAACATTTCAAAACCGGTGCGCAAGAAACTATTTATCCAGATGGTACCTTCGGTGCCCATCACTTCATCACGCAAGTCGAGGCCACCGCGGAATGTCCAGCTCGTTTCAAACTGTGCGATCGCACCGTTTTCATATTTGATCAATGCAATGGCATGATCTTCCGCATCAATCGGCTTCACTTGTGTGTCAGCCCAGCACATCACCTCCACGGGTTTGATGTCTTTACCGATATAATTTCTTGTGATCTCTACGCAATGACATCCCAAATCCAAAATACATCCGCCACCGGCCTGTTCCAGATCCCAGAACCAATCGCTGTGCGGACCAGGGTGAGTCTCCCGCGACTTCGCCCATAGAATTCTGCCGAGTGCACCACTCTTCACGCTATCCAACGCCTTTAAGAATTTTGGTGTGTAGCAAAGATCTTCGAGATAGCCGTTGAACACA
>JALOMN010000124.1 GCA_025455445.1 Cyclobacteriaceae bacterium | reverse complement strand
GCTCACAAAAAATTTGCCCGCATATACCCACTTTTTGATCTCGATGTGAAATACGAGATAAGAGGTTATACATTTCCATTTACCTTATATGCTCCTCAGCCAGTTCAACAATTTGTGTACGAAAATGGACTTGGATTTTTTTCGCATAAAGGTTTTGGTATGCTGGATATTGCCAATGCCAGTTCGGTGAGAAATAATGCCGATATGGAAATGGATTACGCTTAATGCGGATTAACCTGTATCGGAAAATATCCAACTAAAATATCAGCATTGGGTTTGAAAGGGCGATTGTAGATTAATATCTCATAAAGATTTTCTGTTTGATAGTGACTTCCTTCAAATAGAAATCCATTTTCTGTTGTTGACTCTACCCAATATTGGTAATCATAAAATCCTTGTTTTAAGAACAGGGTAGCTTCATATACGTTGAGGTTTTTATTAAAGTTCATTTTATTTTCTGCGTTTCGGGCCCAATTGTTCATCGCGCCAAGCACATACACTTGACCGTTAACTGGTTTTGTATCCAATGTAAAAGTTACAAAAAGATAGTCGCCACTGATGGCAGCATCCTGCACATCGAGATTTTCAATTATAAAATTTCCATTCCTATCACGGTATATGCTATACGCAAGCCCTTCACGTGATTTATCGGTGAGCACAGACAGGTGAAAGGGTCTTTTGCTCCGATTGAGTCTTCCTGTATTCTGGCCTGGGTAATTAAGAGATCGGAAGTCGACAAAGCGAAATTCATTGCCGGCCATATACTGTTTATCCTGTTCGAAAAACCGATATTCCAATTCACGTTTGTCTTCACGGATAAAACTGGGTTTTACCTCCATGCGCACATTATCCCAACGTTGATTTTGCCTGATCACAACATGGAATGATTCCATGGGATTCGGCACATCCAATCGCATATAGTTCACTTTAAAATTAAGTTGCTGGTTCGTTGAGTTTAAAGTACCCATGCCTTGAATCTGATTATCGCGTACTATCGAAACAAGATTATCATAGATCATGAAGCGCTTGCTTAACAAGATGTCTTGAACATCATTTTCACGATAGGCAATCAGCAAATAATTGCCAGGGATTTTTACCGGTGGAACCTGAAAGTAATAATGTGTGTATGGCAGCGAAGTATTAAATGATGCGTCATATTCAGTAATTGGAAATTCATTGTAGTCAAAGAGAAAATCCAAGTCCATTAATGCAGATTTTGTCCAGTTGGCATTGCAATGAATGATTTTTACATAATAGTTGCTTCGGTTGGGTTGAAGATCATCAAACTGTAATAATAGGTTCTGTTTTTGAATGGCAGCTACAGCGGGTTTTAGACTGCTGCCTGCTCCCTCGTTAGGATGCATGAGCACAGTGCGTATTTCGTCTTCGTATGATTGATCTGTATAGGTAAGCGTTTTCTGTCCTAGTGCGGAGTGAAAGGAGCTAACCACTATCAAAAAACAAATAATATTGAGTTTTATCATGTAATTTTCAATTATAACTATAATAGCAGAAGTGCCGACCATATCCGGTTGCTTCAGCTTGATTTTCCATCCAAAACTAAACGAAATATTTAATCAAATTATATTCCAACTTTGTGTTAAGTAATCGTGTCAAACAAGCATAACCAAGGCATGCATAGCGAAAAAGAGCTGATAGAAGGCTGCTTGAAGGAAGACAGGGTGTTGCAAAAAGCACTCTATGATCGCTATTGCCGAAAAATGATGGTGGTATGTCAGCGATATTCAAAATCAATTCAGGAGGCAGAGGATACACTGCAGGAGGGATTTATTAAGGTGTTTGCCAATATTAAATCGTTTCGTGGTGATGCCCGGCTGGATACATGGATGACGCGTATCATGATTAACACCGCTTTAAATGCACAGCGGCAAAAACTTTACTTGTTGCCAATGATAGATGTGAATGAAGTTGATTTGCATGAAGATGAAACTATAAGCCTGGCGGGTATACACTTTGAAGAATTGATAAGAATAGTGCAATCATTGCCCGATGGCTCTCGTCTTGTCTTTAACTTATTCGCAATTGAAGGTTATGGACATAAAGAGATAGCCGAAATGCTTGGAATTAGTGAGGGTACCTCTAAATCGCAATACAATCGCGCAAAGAATATTCTAAAACTCAGATTAAGTAATTATAAAAATGAATATGGAAAATTCGGAGAAGCAAAAGTTTGAAGGAGCCTGGCGTGAGGCTTTTCATCATGCCGAGTTGCCCGTTGCTGATGCTGTATGGACAGGAATTGAGAGTGGAATAAACCTTTCAGAAAAGGTAAGAATGCAACAAAGAGTAGTGTTTTATCAACGCCTTGCTGCAGCAATGTTAGTATTTGCTTTAGTTATGGGAGGTATTACAACATTCTTTGTTTCTGATTTATTTAATCAGCAAACGATTACTCAAAATACGGTTAGTCAAAATGAAACAGATACTAAGTCAGTAAATTCAAATGAGGGTAATACCAATACTTTGAATGCTGCAGGCGGCAAGAATGAATCGACTAATTCTTCAGAATTAATTTCGGGTATAGGTACACCCAATTCATCAAAATTATTCTTAGATGATCTTGATAAAGCAAAGCAAACTAAAGGTAATAGTCAAGGTGGTTATACAGAGGCTTATCACTATGAAACTAAACCATTAATCAAAACAACTCACAATCGCACCAGCATTTCTTTAATTTCCATTAGTGATTTATTGGTTGAACCAGAGGCAATCATTAAAGGTGAGATAAGAAATGTGACAATAGTCAGAAAACTTCCTGCCATGCCTGCTTCTTTTATGGCAAGCAGGAAAAGGGAAAATGAAAAGCAAGAAAATGTATGGGCATCATTGGGCGCCTCAACAGGTAATTATTCGCCTTCTATTAGTGCAGGTTCAGCTTCTGCCAGCCGATCATTCAATCAATATCAGAATAGTGGCACATTAAATTCACAATCGGGCAGCAGCACTTCTTCTTCACGAGGTTCGGCATTTTCTATGGGTGTAAACATGGGCTCGCGCATATCAAATAAATGGGTGTTACAAGGAGGAGTTTCCTATTTAACTCAATCCATCAATTACACATCAAACTTTGCTGCGGTTAACGGTACCAATCAGTCCTACGTGGCGGTGGCTGATTTTATGAATAAAAGCAGCGCAGTTGCTGCTACTACACCATATCAGATAAATAGTTTAAATGAGTTTATTTCAATTCCTCTGCAGGCAGGATATTTATTAGTTGATAAAACCCTCGGACTTCAGATTAATTCGGGTATTGCTACTGATTTATTTATGCAGAATACATTGACTGATAAATCGGGTCAATTATCGGGTACGACCACAGGAACTGGCGAAAATTCTCCGTTTCGTTCGGTGAGTTGGGCCGGGTTAATGGCAACTGAATTAAGCTATAAAATTGGAAATTCATATCGTGTTTCGTTAGTGCCGGGCGTGCGATATTCGCTCAATTCTATTGTGAAATCTGAAATTGCTACTTCTAATCCACTCGTCTGGGATATAGGCTTCCGATGCAGGTACATTTTTAAGTGAGTAAGCTCAACTCTATTTGATCTGCCTGATTTATCAGTCTCATAATTAATTTCATTTACTTCCAACCTTATTGCAACAACGAGAGTCAAAGTAAATGAACCTAAAACTTATGCATATGGAAAGGCTTACAACAATAGGTATACGTGCTGCGTATCTTCTTTTCATTATTGTATTTTCATTTACCGCTACGGATTGCTCAGACAAATGTGAAGAGACAAATTACTTTGTGTACTATGAACCAGTTTATGCCACCTCAGCCGAAATAAAGGCTGCAGTAAAATTGGAGGCACCCAAACAGATGTCGCAGTTAGGCAGAATCTATTATAAGGATGGTTACCTGTTTATTAACGAAGCCGGTGAGGGTATTCATATTATTGATAATAGGAATCCCGCCAGCCCTATCCAAAAGTCATTTTTAAATATTCCGGGAAATTTTGATTTGGCTATTCGAGGCAATACTCTTTATGCCGATAGTTATGTAGATCTGGTTGCATTTGATATTACTGATATAAATGCGGTGAAGGAAGTAAACCGTATTGAACGCTTATTTAATAATTATACAGCATTGGGATTGATGGTGTCTTCCGATAAGGGAATCCTCACTGAATGGAAGAAGGTAGAATCCGTGCATGTGCAAACCACTGAATGTAACACCATCTATCAAACGTGGGGAGGTATTTTCTATCAGTCTGGTATTGCTATGAGTTCGGATAGAGCGGCATTTTTAAGCACCAAAGCAGCAATTGCACCTGGAGGTAGTCAAACAGGAATTGGTGGATCGATGGCTCGATTTACTATTAATGGTAATTATTTATATGGTCTGGATGGTGGCAATCTCGACATTGTGGAGGTAACAGAACAGACATCACCTATTGCACGAAATGAAATTCCACTTATGTGGGATGTGGAGACACTTTTTCCTTACCGCGATAAACTTTTTGTGGGGTCACGCACAGGTATGTGGATACTCGACTTGCAAGCTCCTGCACAGCCTGTAGTATTAAGTCAATACAGTCACCTGCGTAGTTGTGATCCGGTAGTGGTGGAAGATAATTATGCTTACGTAACGTTGCGCAGTGGCACTGAATGTGAAGGTTTCACTAATCAACTTGAAGTAATAGACATCACTGATCTTAAAAATCCGAATTTATTAAAAGTATATCCAATGACTAATCCACATGGACTGGGAATTGATCAGGGCACGTTGTTTATCTGTGATGGTGAGGATGGCCTTAAGGCGTATGATGCTAAGGATGTAATGAAGATTTCAGATAACCTCCTGGCACACTATAAGAATATAAAAGCAATAGATGTAATTCCTTACCAGCAAGTTGCCATGGTAATCGCGGAGAATGGAATATATCAATATGATTACTCCGATATTAAAAATATCAAATTGCTCAGCCAGATGCCTATTGTAAATCATTGAAACTAATAGCAATACTATTTTTGTTGGTATGGAGTGGTGATTTATTAGCGCAATCTCCGGTAAATGAAAGTTTACGTGCTAAAAAGGTTGAGTATTTCTTTCAGATACAATCAGGCGCGCTGGTGGGTTGTAATTCCTGTGGCGATGGTAAACAAGTTTCTTTTACTTCTTCATTTTCCAATGGTGTTAAGATTGGCAGAAAGCTGCGCGTAGGCGCTGGTTTTGGTTTCGACTCATACTTTAATTGGAATTTATTGCCAGTGTTTGGAATGGCAAGTTGGGATTTGATTGGTAAGAAGAATGTTTTATTTGTCGATCTGAGTTTTGGTAATGCCATTGCCGGCTGGAGACCTGAAGCTATTGATGAATATGGTTATACAGATTCGCGTTATGGAAATATGTATGGCTATTCAATAGGCTATCGAATTAAATACGAACAGATGCGCATTGCAATTGGAGTGGGACAGAAAACTCAATTTGTGACTTCCTATTATGAATATCCAACGTATTATTGGCGCAATAATAATTACGTGATGGGAGAACCTGGCAGAAAAGAAATAAAGAATGAAATAAACCGATTAGCGGTATGGCTGTCAATTGGTTGGAAATAATCTAGCCATTTAGTTCGAGCTGGTCCATTTCTAACACAATATTTTCCCACTTTTGATTTTCTTCGTGCAATTGTTTACTTAGTATATCAAACTTTTGCTGCACCACATTTAATTTCTCAAAGTTGCTGAATACTTCAGGCTTAGCCAATTCAATTTCTATCGCTTGCTTTTCAACTTCTAATTTTTGAATTACTTCTTCA